>NZ_JADBJH010000003.1:0-141012 GCF_014892335.1 Campylobacter sp. 7477a | reverse complement strand
AATTTACAAGCTACGCTACTTCAAATTTTAATCAATCAAGAAGCCGATAGCTACAACTTCTCGTTCTTTAAAAACGGAGCAAGACCCGATCTTGCTATCGTGCATAAAAATAACGAGCCAAGCGAAGAGCAAATAAACACTTATAGAAATTTCTTTTCAGACCATTTTAAAGGCTCAAATAACGCCCATAAAACCCTTTTGGCTTATACAAATTCAGTGGGCGATAAAGAGGCAAAGATAAGGTTTGAAAAGCTTGGCGGAGTAGAGGATATAAGCTTTAAGGCATTAAAAGAAGTTAGCCGTGATGAGATAGCAGCCGCTCACGGCGTGCCGCCTCGTTTGCTCGGTATTATGCAATCAGCCCAACTAGGCGGTGGCGGTGAGCTTATAGGGCAGCTGCAGCAATTTAACGAGATAGAGATTAAACCAAAAATTGAGCTTATTGAAGGCTTTTTTGAAAGTATCGGTATAAAAGTGGTGCTAAAAGCTATCGACGTAACAAATTTTAAAGATGATGGCGAGATAGTAACACAGCTTGTTGAAAGAGGCATTATCTCTGTTACTGAAGCAAGAAGTATACTTGGCTGGCAAAAGAACATATAAAAATAGCGTTTAAAAACGTTTAAACCCCCTTTAAAAACGTTTAAAAGGTTAAAGGTAATACAAAGATATATATAAAGGCTTAAAGTGGCTTATTCTAAAGAATTTAAAAAAGAGTGTATAAATTTAATAAACAGCGGCATAAACTCCGTGCTTGTTTCAAAGCAAACGGGCGTATCGCGCCCAACGCTACTAAAATGGCAAAAAGAGCTTAGGGATGAATTTAATATTTTAGCTCATCTTTAAACTCATCTTTTAGCGCCTGTGCCATTTGCGCCCTTGGAATTTCTCCGCTAAATACGCGCTCTATGGTGTCTTTTAGCCTGTCTTGAAATTTAGCGTTATACTCTTGATTTACCCAGTAGAAATTATTTCTCATCGCTTCTATCGCTCTTATATCAAGCTTATCAAATACTACGCTTACGCCAAGCCCGCTGCTAAGCGCCAGCTTTTTGTAGGTCTCCTCTAAATTGTGCGGATTTACGCTTAAGCCCATACCCTTTATCTTAGACTCCACAAACTCTTTTAGCTCTTTTATATCCATGCTATGGTTTTCATTGATAAATATTAGCAAATTTGCAAGTTGCGCCTCAAGTTCCTTGCCGGCTAATTTTGCATTTTGCGCTATAAATTCATCTATAATCTCATCTACGCTTTTGGTATTATTGGCTTTTGACTTTAGTAGCTCTTTTAGTAAGACATCTTTATTCATCGAACAGCCCTCGCTCCCCTCTGTTTGGCAGCAGATGCTTAGTATCGCTCATATATTGCTCCCAATACGGATCGTTATAAACAGCTTCGATAGTCGGGAAGCTTTTAAGGCATTTTTCGCATACTCTATAACGTTTATTGTGTAAATTTTTTATCGTAGTAGTAACTTTTGTTTTCTCATATCCGCAGTAAGGACAAAACATCTTTACTCCTGTTTTTTCGCCAATTCTACCACTTTTTTAAAATTTTTCACACTCTATGTTTTTCTCGTTTTATCTTTTAGGACGGCATTTAATCCCGTTATCACGCTTGTGGCTTGTTTTTTGCTAAGCTTGCTTAGATATGAGATATAAATTAGTAAAGTATTGCATTGTCTATTTACAAATCTCATAAGCTTTATCTCATCCCAGCCTAGCTTGCCGGCTAAGACTTTGATTTTTTCTATCTGTTTGGCGGTTATTTTAGCCGGATTTAGTATGTTTCGCCCGGCATGATCGGGCTTAAAATTTAACTCATCGCACACTTTGCCGTTTAGTATGTCAAGGATGGCGTTTAGCTCTTTTATGCTTAGCTCCTTTGAGCTATCCACGCCAAAGCGCAAGCTTAGCCACTCGCTCCAAGCGTCGTTATCTTTAATGATTTTATATTGCGGATGAGTATGTATGCGGGCTAGTAGCTGCTTTCTATAAATCTCTTGAGCTTTTGTCATTATATACCTCTAAACCATAGATATTTAGTTAAACAAGTGCGACTTACCCCTATGCAGCGTGCCATCTTTGAGATATTTAGCTTTCCGTTTTTGAATCGGTAGAAGCTTAAGTCATAATTTATTATGTCATTAAGCCTTGCTTGGTACAAAGCTTTTTTATTAGTGGCTAAATTATCTATATGAATTTTTTGTTTAGTTGTCATTTTATGCCTTTTTAATCCTTAATTAAAAGCCGTAAAATACGGCTTTCGTTAAAGATTATATCACGCTCACTGACGGCGCTTTCTCTTTTATCTCCAAACACTCTTTAAGCCCGTCATCGTTTAACGCAAGCTCTTTTAATTTCTTTTCTGGCTTATAGACGGTATCTGTTGTTACGAGTAGGTCAAAATCGTCACCAAGCAGTGCTTTTAGTTTCTCACCATCCTTTACTTCTATTTTCCAACCAAAACTTATTTTTACCCCTTTTGTCGTCGTCAAAAAGCTTATGGTTGTATTTTCGTTGCCCTCAAGCATATCTTTAGCTATTATGGCTATTTCGTCTTTAAGGTCGCTAAGTCTTTCGTTTAACTCCTCTATTTGTGCTTTTACATTGCAAAACTCATTTACCGCACGCTCTAAAAGCATATTGTTAAATTCTTGTTCGTTTCTACCTATTTTTACTATCATTTTTTATCTCCTTTATTAGATTTTTTGCCTTTTTTAGGCTTTTTAGCGGCTACGTGTCGCTCGGCGACATACTCCGCCTTTTCGCTTCGGCTCGGACAAGCAGCAGTGCTTGTCCTGCTTTGCACCTTGCTCACTAGTTTTTTATCTAAGCTCGCCATTTTACCTCCCTTTCTACATTAAATTTCTTGATGTGTCTTGCTTTTAACACATACCCGTATCTTAGGCAAACGGCTAAATTTTTCCTAGCCTTTACCACCTTAAATTTTAAAGCCATAGGCAAACTTGCGCCTCTCCTTTTTTGTCAAATTCTATTTTTGGGATGTCATTTGCCATAGCAAATTCTCGCTCGCTTTTAACTCCTTTAGAATTTGCGGTGTCTGGATGGGTGCTTTCATAGTAATAATCGCACTGCTTTAACATCTCTAAGCCGGCTTCTAACGCTTGACGTCTTTGCGTTTTTTCATCAAATTTGCCGTCAAGCCTAAGCACGGGACTAACCGCCGTAAAGCCGGCGTTCATTATCTTTGCGCACTCGTCAAGCGCGATTTTTATCGCTAAATGACGCCTTATCTCGTCGCTGCATCTAATGGCCGCGTAAGGCGACGCCACATAAACTCTTATTCGCTCGTTCATCGCTCCTCCTTTCTTAAAATTTAACTTTATAGGAAGCTCCGCAGAGCTCCCGAAAAATCAATTTAAACTAGCTTTATAAGCCGTTACTTCATCGCACCGCTCTTGTATGTTTTTTACAAGCGGTAAGGTGTTTCAAAACGAACTAGATTATAAAAATGAGCTAGCATTTAACTACTTTATGGACTTAAAACAGCAGGGAAAACTACCTGTAACTATAGATGGAAAAACATATAGCGAAAATGAAATAAGAGCCTCCAGGATGTCTATGACATTAAGTCAAAATGAGGCAAATCCGCCAAAGATCCCTCTGTATCCACTCTTTAACCCAAATCCTAAAATTTCAAACATACCCTCAGCTGAAGATATGCTTTACTTTGGTAAAAATGCTTTAACGCTTTATCATCACGACGGCGAAAAAGATGAAGAGCTTACGCATGTTTTTAATCAAAAAGCAAAAGAACTTGATGTGAAATTTCCCGTTCAAGGTGTTTTTGGGCGTTTTACAAATTTAAAGATATTTGACGAGGGTTTATTCTTTAAAGATGCGAAAGGTGATTTTTATAATATCAAAATGTATAATAATAAGCTAAGTTTTAAAGCTGTTTCTAGCTTAAAAAACTACGAGTATTTACACATCGTAGAAAATGATAATACCGACTTTTTAGGTCTTGCTTTTAAAGATGGCAAGATATACTTTTTTGATAAAAATTATGTTACTTTAGACACAAGTGTTGATGGTTTTGAGCTTGGCAAAATGAGGCTTAGAGTCGGCTTTGATCCTAAATTTATACAGATAAGGCTTGATGACGGCGATAGTTATAAGGCTTTTGTTTTTGATAAATTTAACCTTGAAAAGCTGGGAGAAGCGCAGTTAAAACGGTAAAAGCTTATTAAGCGAAATTTGGATAAAATCACTAAAACTTAAATAAGGTGTCTCATGCAACATTTTGCAAAACGTATTATTCCTTGTCTTGACGTTAAAGACGGGCGCGTGGTAAAGGGTGTAAATTTCGTAGGACTTGTTGACGCAGGCGATCCTCTTGAGGTTGCTAAACGTTATAATGACGAGGGTGCCGACGAGCTTTGTTTTTTGGATATATCTGCCACACATCAAGGACGAAACACCATGGTTGATGTGGTGGCAAAGATCGCTAAAGAGCTTTTTATACCACTTACCGTAGGGGGCGGGATACGCACGGTTGATGACATATCACGTCTTTTAAATGTCGGATGCGATAAGGTTAGCTTGAATTCGGCTGCAGTGCATGAGCCAAATTTGATCAACGAAGCTGCTAAGAAATTTGGCTCGCAATGTGTTGTTGTTGCTATTGATATCAAAAATGTCGGAAACTCTTACAACGTCTTTATAAACGGCGGTCGTATAGACACGTGTAAAGATGCGTTTGAGTGGGCTAGAGAAGTAGAAAGGCGTGGAGCAGGGGAGATACTGCTAACGTCGATGGACAAAGATGGCACAAAAGATGGTTATGACATATATCCTACCAGCAAGATGAGTAGCGAGCTACAAATCCCTATCATCGCAAGTGGCGGAGCAGGAACAATGGAGCATATAAAAGAGGCATTTTTAAACGGCGCTGATGCCGCATTGGCTGCCTCGATATTTCACTTTAGACAGATAGAAATTTTAGAGCTAAAGCGTTATTTGTCGCAAAATGGAGTAGAGGTTAGACTTTGAAAGAGGGGTGCTTGTTTGTCTGTGCTGGAGAAAGCGAGAGCTTTGACTTTGCCGTCCCTGTTGGGATAGGGCTTGTAGATAGCGCAGTAAGACTAAGTGAAATTTTGGCTCAACTTACGCTATTTGACGAATTAAAAAGTTTAAAGGTTTCAGATGAAATTCTTCATGATTTGCTTGCTGTGGAGTATAGCAAGTGTGAAATTTTAGCCAAATTTTTAGAGCCAAATGTAAAGAAGCAAAAGAATTTCTTGCCAAACGAGATCATCTTCATAGGCTCGGCAGGACTTTATAAAAATGGTGAACTGTTTGAAATTTTCGAAAGTCAAAATGCTGCAAATATTGAAATTTCACTACTTGACGATAAGTCTTATGTGCCTGTTCCACAAGAGGTTTTTAATGATGTTTCACGCGAAACATTTATAAATTCTTCAAATTTTATCACCAAAGATACTTTAAGTGCCAAAAAGCTTTTTAAGCTTGGCGCATATGCTGAAAATATGGAATTTTACTCTATTATGGCAGTCGCAAAGAAATTTAACATCCCAGCAAAAGGCATTTTTATCGCGACAAATTTTTGTAACGCAAATGCGCATAAGGACTTTATGCATAACCACTCGCTTGCCAAAGATATGCTTTGCGAATATTTAGAACACAAAGGTTTGATTTGAAAAATATACTTGACTATACGCTAAAAGAGCTAGAAGAAGTTGTCTCTCCCAAATTTCGAGCTAAGCAAATTTATGAATGGATATATAAAAAGGGTGCAAATTCGTTTGATGAAATGACAAATTTGCCACAAGAAATGAGAGAAAAGCTAAAAAGCGAATTTGTTGTTGAGCCACTGAAGTGTGTAAGATCTGAAACAAGCTCGGACAAAAGCGTTAAATATCTCTTTGAAGCAGCTGACGGGTCGCGCATAGAGAGTGTCTTGCTTCCTATGAAAGAGGAGCTAACGCACGAAGACGGCGGCATAAAGCGTCATGCTAGATATACGATCTGTGTTAGTTCTCAAGTTGGTTGTCGCATGGGCTGTAGCTTCTGTCTTACGGCAAAGAGTGGACTGACAAGAAACCTAAGCGCTGGTGAGATAGTAGGTCAAATTTTATGGATAAAAAAGGCAAATAACATACCTTACGAGCGTCGTATAAACGTAGTTTACATGGGTATGGGTGAGCCGCTAGATAATCTAACTAACGTTGCAAAAGCCGTGCATATCCTAAAAGAAAACGACGGTTTAGCTATCGCTCCACGTCGCCAAACGATATCAACTAGCGGTCTTGCAAGCCAGATAAAAAAGCTGGGTGATTTAAATTTAGGCGTGCTTCTGGCCATCTCGCTTCACGCGACTACAGACGAGCTGCGCACGAAGCTCATGCCGATAAACAAAGCATATAACATAGAAGCTGTTATGCAGGCGGTAAGAGAATTTCCTATAGATATGAGAAAGCGGGTGCTTTTTGAGTATCTTGTCATAAAAGATCTAAACGATAGTATAAATGATGCTAAAACCCTTGTAAAACTGCTTCACGGTATAAAAGCTAAAGTAAACCTCATATATTTTAACCCTCACGAGGGAAGTCAGTATGGACGTCCTGAGCGCGAAACTATGATCAAATTTCAAGACTACATGGCAGCACACGGTGTAACTTGCACTATAAGACAAAGCAAAGGGCTTGACATCTCTGCTGCTTGCGGTCAACTAAAAGAGAGAAGCAAAGAAGATGTAAAAGCTAACGAAAAATCAACTAACGCTAGTGATAACTCTGCTAAATTTAAAGCCCAAACTACTACCAGCAAATCAACTAACACTAACAACCCAAGAGGTAAAAATGAGCTTGCTTGATATAGCTCAGCTAGTATTTATAGTAGCAGTGGTGCTAGTGGGGCTTGTTTTTATGCTAAAAGTTATCAAGGAAGAGCGCTAAAATTTATATCATTTTTGCCGATATTATTATAAATTTGATTGAGGTGTAAAATGAGAATAGATAGCTATATTGTGGATATGTATTCTAACTATCTCAGCTCAAAAAACGAGCTGGGCGTCTCTTTAAAAACTACTAACACAACACAAGATAATTTCACAAATGAAACTAACATTAATACCAAAAAACCAGAAATATCAAATAAAATTTCTACTAACACAAATGCTAACCAAGAGTATATGTTAGCTAAAATAAGCTCAAATATAATAAAGGTGTTGCGGGACGCAAGGGATGAAACGAAAGAGCTTTCCACAACAAATATGCTAGATACGACCATTTATGAAAGTAGCGAAACAGAAGAGCTAAAGATAAAAACAAAAGCTGTTGTAATGGCTGACGGCAAACAGTTGGAAGTCGATCTTGATCTAATGTTACAAAGAAGCTTTTTGCGAAGCATAACTCTTTTTGATGTTGTATCAAAATTTTACGATCCGCTTGTCATCGCTCTTGATGGAGGTATGCCGAGTATAAAAAACGATAGGATAGCTTTTGATATAGATGCAGATGGAGAGGTAGATCAGATATCGCGTCTTGGAGCAAATTCCGGTTTTTTAGCTCTTGACCTAAACGAAAACGGTGCTATCGATGACGGATCGGAGCTTTTTGGCACACGAAGCGGAGATGGTTTTGTCGATCTGGCTAAATTTGATGATGACGGCAATGGCTGGATAGATGAAAATGATGAAATTTTTAACAAGCTTCGAATTTGGCAAAACAATGATGACGGTAAAAGGTTGTTGGCTCTTGGAGAGGTTGGTGTGGGTGCGATATTCTTAGGAAGCGCGCAAGGAAATTTCAGCTTTAAAAATGATATAAATACTGAAATGGCAAAACTAAGGAGCACGGGTTTATTCCTTTTTGAAAATGGTCGCGCAGGAGCTATCGCACAAATAGATTTTGCTAAGCGAGATGAAAATGATTTACTTGAACTAGGTGCTTTAAATGGACTAGGTGATACATTAGAGGGTTTTGGAGGCAGAGATACCTTTGCTTTTATAAGCGATCAAGTGGGAGAGCAAAAAGAAGACGATAAAAAATTTAAGCCCATAAAAGGCGAAAGTAAAAATACACAAACTTACACATATGAAGATAAATTTAAAGAGCATTTTTTCAAAGAGCTTTTAAAGGCCGATAGGGAAAATAGCATAAGAGTTATAAAACTAATGGAAAAAGCCGAGCAAAAAGTTGACAAAACAATCTAAAAATAACTCGTCAAGCACAGTAAAGAATTTTGTGTGTGATTTAAATTTTAGCTAATCTATAAAACTCTTCACACGTGTTAAATGTACTCTTCAAATTATAAATTTTGCTGTTAAATTCAAATGAAATTTCATCAGCATGAAGTAAAAGTCGATTAGCTCCAGTTAAGGCAAAACGCTCCGCCTCACTCATCTCGTTATCCAGTATCTTTATCACTTCATCGCGACTTAGCCCATAAAGAGACTCACCTAAAATTTTATGTTTCTCGTGAAACAAATGCAATCTTATCTGGTGCTGGCGACCTGTTAAAGGATAACATCTAAGTAAGCTTGCACTAATATCTTTAAAGTATTTTACTAACTCAAATTTAGTTATCGCACTTTTGCCGTCATCGCAAATTTTCATGCGAGTCTTGACATCATCGTAGTTATCAGCTAGATCCATAGCTTTATCGACCGTAAAATTTTTAGCTGTTTGCCCCACAACCATTGCAAGATAGGACTTTTTTACTGCTCTTTCTTCAAATAGCCTTTTAAGTTCTACCTGTGTTTTTAGATTTTTAGCGACAACTATAAGCCCGCTCGTTTCGCGGTCAAGCCTATGTGCAACCGCGGCTTTTTTGCCAAAAAGATGCCAAATTTCATCATTTAGTGAGTATTTGCAGTGTCTGCCGTTTGGATGACTAAGCACACCACTTGGTTTGTCAAATACCGCAAATTCTTGCGTTTCAAATATCGGCATGAGCCCGCGTGGGTTGCACTCATACTCTATCAAACTTACATTGCCAAATAAAACGGCATTTTTCTCTCGCACAACTTCCCCGTCACAAGCCAACCTTGCCCTATCTATCAGGCGTTGAGCCTCTCCCATTTTGTATCCCAACGAGAGTAAAATTTCATATGCTTTTTCGCCGTTTACATTTTTTATAAATTTGTTTATGTAAGCCAAAATTTATCCCATATCATCTAGCTAAAATTATTTAACCGCTATTTTAGCCCAAATTTTATATAATATTTCTCCAAAAATTATACACAAAAAGAGGACAAAATGGTAGAGCGATATTCAAGAAAAGTCATGAGCGATAAGTGGAGTATACAAGCAAAATACGACGCTTGGCTAAAGGTTGAGCTAGCTGCTGTTAAAGCGTGGAACAAACTAGGCTTTATAAGCGATACAGACTGCGAAAAGATCTGCAAAAATGCTAAATTTGATGTCGCTAGGATAGATGAGATCGAGCGCACGACAAAGCACGATGTTATAGCATTTCTTACGAGTGTAAGTGAGAGCCTTGGAGAAGAGAGCCGTTTTGTGCATTTTGGTATGACCAGCTCTGACTGTATAGATACGGCTGTTGCGTTGCAGATACGCGATAGTTTAGAGCTTATAGAGGCTGATGTTAATGAGCTTTTAGGCGCTTTAAAAACTCGCGCTTTAGAACACAAAAACACATTAATGGTCGGCAGAAGTCACGGTATCCATGGTGAGCCTATAACTTTTGGCTTAGTCGTAGCTATCTGGCATGATGAGATAAAACGTGCATTAGAGCTTTTGCAGCACGCCAAAAAAGTCATAAGTGTTGGCATGATAAGCGGAGCTATGGGAAATTTTGCTCATGCGCCACTTGAACTAGAAGAGTTTACTTGTGCTCAGCTTGGTCTTGGTGTAGCGCCTGCTTCCAACCAAGTCATCCAGCGTGACAGATATGCACAAGTTTTAAATGCGATCGCCATACTTGCTTCAAGCTGTGAGAAGATCGCTGTTGCCGTTCGCCACTATCAACGCACCGAAGTTTATGAGTGCGAGGAGTATTTTAGCCCTGGACAAAAAGGATCAAGTGCAATGCCGCACAAGAGAAACCCTGTGCTAAGCGAAAATGTCACAGGACTTTGCAGGATGTTACGTGCATATGCCCTACCTGCAATGGAAAATGTCGCACTTTGGCATGAGCGCGATATCAGCCATAGTTCGGTTGAGAGATTTGTTCTGCCTGACGCGTTTATAACGGCAGACTTTATGCTGTCACGCTTAACGGGACTTATCCAAAATTTAGTTGTTTATCCTGAAAATATGATGAAAAATTTAAACCTAACAGGAGGTCTTGTTTTCTCTCAGCGTGTGCTTTTGGAGCTTCCAAAACGCGGAATTTCGCGTGAGGACGCATATAAGATAGTTCAAAGAAACGCTATGAAGGTCTGGGCCGACTTGCAAGAAGGAAAAAAGGCGATAAACGAAAACGGCGAGAGCTTATATCTGCAAAATTTACTAGCCGACGCAGAACTAAGAGCAAATTTAAGCGAAGCCGAGATCAAGGACTGCTTTGATTACAATTACTACACAAAAAATGTCGATAGAATTTTTAAAAGGGTTTTTGCAGAGTAGTCTAAACTCTTAGCAAATAAAAGACACGATAAATTTAGGAAAACTTACACGCCGAAATTTATCGTGTGTGTGTTTTAAATTTTTAAATTCTTATATCTCCTGACACAAGGACTTTGATGCTAAATGCAACTTATACTATCACTTTATTGATCGGTTCAAATGTATTTATGACGCTTGCTTGGTATGGCCATCTTAAATTTGGCACGCAAAATTTGGCTTTGTTTTGGATCATTATCATTAGCTGGGGGATAGCTTTTTTTGAGTATTGCTTGCAAGTTCCGGCAAATCGCATAGGCTTTAGCGGCAACGGAGGTGCTTTTAATTTATGGCAGTTAAAGGTCATTCAAGAGGTGATCTCATTAAGCGTCTTTTGCGTATTTACATTGCTAGTTTTTAAGGGCGAAACTTTGCGACTAAACCACATTATAGGTTTTATTTTTCTTATTTTAGCTGTTTATTTTATTTTTAAAAAATAATACGTTTTTGATAAGGTTTTGCGCCAATGTGTTTTAAATTTACTCACATGAGCACAAAATAACTGCTTAGTGCTACAAAATCTTTACAAATTTATCAAAAAATTTTATAATCAACGCAAAATTTACATTATACAAGGATTATAATGAGATATCCCATGCAAAAAAGGCTTTATAAAAAACGTTAAAAACTTGATATTAATGTTTGTATTTTGCATGGTTGCAAATCTCATCAAACTCGTTGCCTATCTTATCGGGCAGGAGTATTATAAATTTCATTTTAGTTTACGAAAATCCGGTTGTCACCCACCTTTCTAATCATATTCTCTTGAGCGATTTTAAATGATTTTTGTTTTTTCTTCCTTGATAGGCTACATGCCTTATCTGCAGCCTTGAAAACTGCAAAAACATTTAAACTCATCTCAAGATAACACGATTATAAAATTTTAAATAAAATAATAAAAATATAAATTTTAAAGGAATTATTATGATAAAAAGTTATGTAACAGGGTTTCCAAGAATCGGTGAACAAAGAGAGTTAAAGCGTGCATTAGAGGGCTTTTGGAGTAAAAAAGAGGGCTTTGATAACGATCGCCTTCAAACCACAGCAAAGACGCTTCGCGCTAGACACTGGGCGTATCAAAAAGATGCTGGCATAGAGCTAATCTCTAGCAACGACTTCTCATTTTATGATCTTATGCTTGATACGATTTTCGCACTTGGTGTTATTCCAACTCGTTTTGCGAAATTTAGCGGTCAGGAGCTATACTTTGCGATGGCTAGAGGTGCTGACACTGCTGTGGCTATGGAGATGACAAAGTGGTTTAACACAAACTACCACTACATCGTGCCTGAGCTAAACAAAGATAGCAAATTCGCACTAAATGCTGACAAAATCATCGCTGAATATAAAGAGGCTAAAGAAAACGGCGTAAAAACTAAGATAAACCTAATCGGGCCTATCACCTTTCTAGCGCTTTCAAAGACGACTGATGATAGTTGCGCGTTTTGCCACCTAGACACTGTGGTAGCAAAGTACAGCGAGCTTCTAGAGCAAATTTCAAAGCTTGATGATGAGGTTATCGTTCAGTTTGATGAGCCGATATTTGTAACCGATAAAGATGAAAAATTAGCTCCTAAAATCGTGCCTGTGTATGAGAAGCTAACAAGTGTGGCAAATAACGTTAAAATCGTATTTATGACATATTTTGAGCACGCGCTAAAAGCGGTAAATGAAGTAGTAAAAACTAAAATTTACGGTCTTGGTCTTGACTTTGTTTATGGCGAAAGAAATATTGAAGCTCTTGAAATCATCAAAAATAGCAACGTTAAGCTATTTGCCGGTGTGGTAAATGGTAGAAACATATGGAAAACCAACATCGATGAGAGAGTAAAATTTGTAAAAGAGATCGAGGCAAAACTAGGTGGCAAGGACTTCTACGTAGGCTCATCTTGCTCGCTTCTACACGTGCCATTTACTCTAAAATATGAGGAAAAACTAAACCCAGAGATAAAGAGCTGGCTAAGCTTCGCGGTTGAAAAACTAAGCGAAATCTCAATCATCACAGCACTTGCAAACGGCAAAGAGTTATGCGAAGTGGGCGCGAAAATTTATGCTGAGAACAAAGCTAGTGCAAACTCACGTGCAAACTCAAGCCTAATCCACGATAAAGCGGTGCAAGAGCGCGTGTCAAAACTAACAAAATTTGAGCGTGAGATGAGCTTTGAAGAGCGTATAAAAGTGCAGCATAAAGCCTTAAACTACGGTATCCTGCCAACCACTACGATAGGCTCTTTCCCACAAACTGTTGAGCTTCGTGTGCTTCGCCAAAATTTCAAAAAGGGCGAGATAAATGAGGCAACTTACAACGACGGTATCAAAAAATATATAGATGAGTGCGTGAAATTCCAAGAGGATTGCGGTCTTGACGTGCTAGTTCACGGTGAGCCTGAGAGAAACGATATGGTCGAGTACTTTGGCGAGCAGATAAAGGGCTATGCGTTTAGCCAAAATGGCTGGGTGCAAAGCTACGGTAGCCGTTGTGTTAAGCCACCACTTCTATTTGGTGACGTGAGCCGTCCAAATCCGATGACTGTGGAGTGGATAAGCTACGCGCAAAGCAAGACAAGCAAGATAATGAAAGGTATGCTAACTGGCCCTGTTACTATCCTAAACTGGTCTTTTGTGCGTGATGATAAACCAAGAGCCCAAATCGCAAAACAGCTTGCACTTTGTATAAATGATGAGATAGCTGACCTTCAAGATGCGGGTATAAAAATCATACAAGTTGATGAGGCGGCGTTTAAAGAGGGCTATCCACTACGTGCTAAAAATATCGGTGCGTATGAGAAATTCTCAGTGGACTGCTTTAAGCTTTCAGTTAGCTCAGCACGTCCTGAAACGCAGATCCATACGCATATGTGCTACTCTGAGTTTAACGACATCATAAAAACTATCGAAGCGATGGATGCGGACGTTATTTCGATAGAAACAGCAAGAAGTGGCAACGAACTGCTTAAAATTTTCAAAGCTGTTGGCTACAAACAAGAGGTAGGACCTGGCATTTACGACATACACAGCCCAAGAATCCCAAGCGTAGAGGAGCAGGTAGAGCAGATAAAAGCGCTACTAGAGGTGCTTCCAAAAGAGCAACTTTGGATAAACCCTGACTGCGGACTAAAAACTCGCAAGTGGGAAGAGGTCGAGCCAAGCCTAAAAAATATGGTCGAAGCGGTAAAAATCGCAAGAGCGTTATAAATTTCATGCGGAGATTTTATGCTGGTTGATAAAATTTTACAAAACAAGCAAGGGATCATGCTTTATGGCATGACTCCACCGCGTGATAACGTAGAGTTAAGCGAGAAGGAGCGTCTAGGAACGCTTCATCGCGAACGAGTGCAAAGTATCGGTTGTGACGGTGTTGTGCTTTATGACATACAAGACGAGAGCGATAGGAACGAAAGTGATCGAGTTTTCGGGCTTATCGAGCCGATCGTGCCTGAAATTTATTATCGCGACTGGATGAGGACAAGCGTTCCTGCGGTGATTTATAAGGTTGTGGGCAAGTATGATAGAGCGGAATTTGAGAAATTTATAAACGAGCTTTCGCCAAATTCGATATGCGTTTTTGTGGGTGCTAGTTCATCAAGCAAGCAGGTAAAAATTCACCTAAATGAAGCATACGAGATAGCAAAAAGCCGCACAGATATAGTATATGGCGGTATTTGTATACCGGAGCGTCACATCACTAAAGGCGATGAACATCTAAGAGTTGCTCAAAAGATACAGCAAGGATGTAAATTTTTCATCACACAAGCAGTTTATGACGATAAAAATGCAAAGAAATTTTTAGACGACTACGCTAAGCTTGACGCGCCAAAAGTGCCGATAATCTTTACATTTACGCCGTGCGGAAGTGCAAGAAGTCTTGAGTTTATGAAGTGGCTTGGTATAGAAATTTCACCCAAAACCGAGCAAGAGCTTTTGGGTGCGCAAGATATGTTGGCTCACTCGATGAAACATAGTGCAAAGCTTTTTGGGGAGTTATATGAGTATGGAAAGAGGCTTGGAATTTCAATAGGTGCAAACGTCGAAAGCGTTGCTAAGAACAAGACTGATATCGCCGCCGCTGTTACGCTTTTTAGCAGCCTAAAAACGATGATATAGCTAGCGATAGACCGATTTTGGTCTTTCGCTCTTCTTAAATTTCACATTTTATTCAAAGTTTTTTAATTTTTACGCTAAAATCGCGCTTTTGTTTAGGAGAATTTATGAGTAGGACAAATTTAGCCTGGCTTTTGGTAATACTTGGAGGTATTGTTGAGGTGTGTTGGGTGGCTGGTTTAAAGTATGCCGATAGCTTGTTTTTATATACATTAACGATACTTGGTGTGATGTTTTCATTTTCAGCCATGATAATGGCTTGCAAAAGTATCGAAGTTAGTGTTGCATATAGTGTGTTTGTGGGGATTGGTGCAGGCGGAGTGGTACTTGGCGAGATGATGTTTTTTAATGAGCCTGTATCTATGATTAAAATTTCTCTTATCGCCTTACTTATGGTTGGCGTTGTAGGGCTCAAATTTACAAGTAACGAACAAGATGAAAAAACGGTAAAAACTCTTTCAAAAGATCTTGGCATAGATGAGATAGAAGAGGACTTAAACGAGCTTGGAGGCGGTAAAATATGAGCTGGCTTGCTTTGATAACGGCTGGGATTTTGGAGATATTTGGCGTTATTGCTATGAAGAAATTTGTGCTAAGCGGCAAGAAGAAATTTATACTTCTTATCGCTGTTTTGTTTATGATAAGTTTTTCGTTTCTTGGTATCGCTATGGAGGAAATTTCAATGGGCACAGCCTATGCTATATGGACCGGTATAGGTGCAGGTGGATGTGTCGCGGTTGGAATTTTGTTTTTTAAAGAGAGCGGAAACTTTAAGAAGATATTTTTTATAACACTTATTTTAGCCTCGAGTATCGGACTAAAGATCATATCTTGAAATTTTAAGATATTTATTATGCAGTATTTGCGCCAAAAGCTTGTGTTGATTTTGGAAAAGGTTAAATTTTACCGACGAGAAATAACAAGCAGCAAGCAAGCTTAATGCTTGTTAAATTGCTTCGTATGGTATTGTCAGCTTAAGGTTGTAAAATGCAACTTTTAATTCATCTTGCGTGTATGGGCTAATAATAGAACTTTACAAAGATAGAGCAAAAGAGCTTCTTGATGATATCTTTTAATGCTCTATATTCAAAATGGACATAATTTATTATGATTTGCTCTAAAATTTACTTTAGATTTTGGAGATAAATTGACTATTCATAGCACAACGTCTATCTTATATCCAATACCTCTAACCGTCTTTATCTCTAAATTTGGTATCTTTTGTCTTATCTCTCTAAGAAGCGACCTTAGTCTATCTTGAGATGAACTCTCACCTTTGTATATTAGGTGGTCAAGCTCTTGATAGGTCACGACATGAGGTGCATTTTTGGCTAGAGTTTCTAGCAAAAGAGCTTCTTTTTTGCCAAGCTCGATCCTCTTGTCTTTGTCTGTTACATAAAGGGACTCTTTGTCAAAAACAAGTCCGTTAGCAAACTCAAATTTAGATCCAAGTAGCACTTTACAGAGCTTAAATACATGAAATATAAACTCATCCGGAGGAAATGGTCTGATTATAAAGTCATCAACCCTAGCGTAATAAATTTTCTTAAATAGCGTCGGGATAGACTCATCAAGTATAAGTAGGATAGGAGTTGTGTTTTTGTTGTCACGTATAAATTTGACAAGGCTAAGATCGCCCTGTTTTGCTTTTATGTCAAAAACATATAGGTCGTATCTGTTGCCGTTGTCAAAATCATCCATCACATCTTGTTCGCTCTCAAAACGAATGATCCTAAAGTTAAACCTATAAAGAGCCGCGCTCAGACTTACGTTTAGATCAAAATCTTTTGAGAGCAAAAGTATGTGCTTCATGGATTTTATCCGTGTGAAGGGGTAGCTTTGGCGGATTTTTTCTCCAAAAACTCCCTCTCTTGTTTGGTTGGCTCATACTCATCTTTAAAGAACTCTTGCTTTGATTTTATCTTTTGTTCTAGCATTTTGTTCTCGTAAATTTTATACGAAGGCTTCCAGTATTCAAGCTGGTTTCTCATATCATGAGCATGTCCTACTCCTACGTGGCAACTTACACATTTAAGCTCTTTGTCGCTTCCTTGAAGTTTAACGTAGTGGGCGTGCATCTTTTGAGCTTGCTGTGATGAAGCTGTTGTGTCTAAGATGTTAGTATGACAGCTCATACAGCCGTTGTCAAACACATAGTGCTCTTTATTTTTTAGATTAGCCACCCAGTTTATACTATCAGGATCGCCAAAGAAGTGGATATAGCCCTCTACTATGCCATTAACTGCTTTTTGATATACGTATTTGGCTAGGTTGTCGTGAGGTAAATGGCAATCAACACATTTAGCCTTTACGCCTATTGCCCCACTGCCTGCATGGATATCTTTTTGATATGATATAACCATAGGATCCATCTCGTGGCAGACTCCACAAAATCTATCCGTGCTGGTCTCTTCAAGCACATAATGAACCGGTAAAACAACGAAAAATCCAACAATGCCACTTATCACTACAATAAGAGCTAATAATTTCTTTGAAATTTTCATGGTGTTACTCCCATCCATTGTGGAACCTCATGCTCGTGGCATTCGCTACACATATTTATAGACGGCTTGTGCTCGAAGTGGCACTCGTCACAGTATAATGTAGGACCGTCGTGAACCGAGTTGTGTGGATTAGCTTTTAGCGTATCCATAAATTTAAGTCTTTGCGCTAGTAGCTTTTTAGTGCCGTGGCAGCTTAGACAGCCTTCATCTTTTATGTTTTTAAATTTACTAGGATCGTCACCTTGATTTGTATGACAATCTATACAGTCAAACGCCAAATGTTCATGATGAGGCTTTAGAGTGTGTTTTGCTCGTAGCTCGTCAGAAACTGTTATCTTTTGAATGTTAAGGTCTGATTTTTTCCCATTATCATTCGCAGAGATAGGCGTGAAAAAACAGCATAATAATAGTAGTGCTGTTAAAGTTAGACGTTTCATTTAAGACCTTTGGATTTAAATAAGAAGAGGGCCAAGAGCCCCCTTTTGTATTACATTGCTTCGCCAGCAATCATACCAAATACGATACAATCAGTAATAGCAACTGTACCTAGACGGCTAGCACCATGTGTTCCGCCTGTAACCTCGCCCGCAGCATAAAGACCAGGGATTGGTTTGTTTGTTTTAGAAGAGATAACTTCTGCTTTCTCATTAATTTTTAGACCGCCCATTGTGTGGTGTGGTTTTGGTGAAAGGCGAACTACATAGAATGGACCAGCTTCGTTGATCTCGCTTAGTGCGTTTTCTTGTTTGCCAAATTCATCTTTTTTAGCTTTTACGCCCTCGTTGTATTTTTTAACGGTTTCTTTTAAAGCTGCTGCAGGAACGCCGTATTTGCTAGCTATTTCATCTAAGCTTTTGCAAACACCAACTAGCTTACCGCCAGCCATACCTTTTTGTATGATCTCTTCGCTAAGATCTCTAAAGCATTTGTCATCGCCAAATGTTATAGGGTATGCGCCCGGAGTTTCTCTTAGAATTTTAAACTCTGCATCAGCTCTTGTTTTTCTGTCTGCTAGTTCGTTCATGAAGCGTTTGCCGTTGCGAATATCAACAGCGATACCGTATTTAAATGTTCCTTGTTGAGTAAGGATAGGGGCTGTACCAAAGCCTTTTTCATCAGGGCTTGCCCATGGGCCAAATTGGATCCAGTCGATTTGAACAGGATATGCACCGATCTCAAATGCTTTTAGTAAAGCACCAGCTGTTGCACCTGCGTGGTTTGTGCTATCAACATCATCAGGAATTCTTGGGTCTTGAAGTTTTCTAAATGCTCTATCGCGTCCAAAACCGCCAGATGCTAAAACAACACCTTTTTTAGCCTTGATAGTTTTTTTAGTTCCGCTTGTGTTTTCTAGGTCGTCGCTGTATAGGTTAGCGTCAAATTTATACTCTTCGCGGATAGTTACACCAACAACTCTATCGCCTTCCATTACGAAGTCGTCAAATTTAGCTCTTCTTCTTAGTTCGCAACCTTGGTCTTTTAATGCTTCAAATTTTTCAAGCATAGGCTGGATATAGCCTGAGCCAGAGTCGTTTGTAGTTAGCATTGAGCGAGGAACTGAGTGTCCGCCGAAGTGTGCGCAGTGATCTTTAAACTGAACACCATTGTCTACTAGGAATTTGTAAGCGTCTGTTCCGCGATCAGCTAGCGTTTGAAGTAGTTCAGGGTGGTTAATACCAAGACCCGCTTTTAAGCAGTCAGCCATAAATAGCTCTTTACTATCTTTGATACCGTCTTTTGCTTGGACAGGATTCACAGGAACGCTCATGCCGCCACCGTTAATAACTGAGTTACCGCCGATACGACCCATTTTTTCAAGGATTAGAACTTTGTTTCCTTTTTTAGCTGCTACAAGACCAGCTGCTAGTCCTGAAAAGCCTGAACCGATAATTACAACATCCCACTCTTCATCAAATTTAACATCTTTTGCGTCAACTGCAGAAGCGCTAGCATTTACGCTGCTAAGTGCAAGAGCACCAGCACCAACCATACTCATCTTAACGAAATTTCGTCTTGACATGTTTTCCATATTGTCTCCTTTTAGAAATTGGTTTTTGGTTAGTGAAATTATATATTATTTACTATGAGAAAAACATGAGAAATATTAAAAAATTAAAAATACCGTATTTTGGGCATATACAAGTATATTTTGACATAATAAATAGGTATTATGAGATTTTTTTTAAATATAAGCTTGATTTTTTTAAGAAATTATTAAATATAAGAGAAGTGACATTTTTTGATAAACTAGTGTAAATTTATAAAAAATAAATTTTTAAGCAAAGAAAAATGAAATTTTTAATATAATCCCAAAATATTTTTGGTCCCGTAGCTCAGTTGGTAGAGCACTACCTTGACATGGTAGTGGTCGATGGTTCGAGTCCATTCGGGGCCACCATTTATGCTTTATCTCCCCATAATTTTGATTTATATTTTAAATTTAAATATCTGTGCATGTTTGTATTATTGTTTGATAATAAAATGTGCGAGGTAATCTCCCCGCACGATCCTTGGAGAAGGAGAAAATGTTTTTGAGTAATGCAAAGACAAAACATTTGTGAAAATACTAACGCCTTTTCTCTTAAAATATAATTAATTATATAGATAAAATATATTTAAATATACTATTAAAAGCTATTTAAATTTTATTAAAATATTAAGTTTAGCTTAAAGTCCATTTGGATACAATCAAAACCTAGTTCTTTTAATGTAAAAAAGACAATCCAGTAAAACAAAGGAAATCAAAATGAGCGATATAATCGCATACAAACTAAACGGCGAGATAGTCGACACTCAAAGCATCGCAGGACGTGAAAGCGAAGCTTCTCCTATATATTTCGACAACTCACCGGAAGCATTAAATGTCATTCGTCACTCCTGTGCTCACCTCATGGCACAAGCCATAAAAGAGATCTACCCTGGGGCTAAATTTTTTGTCGGACCAAATGTAGATGATGGTTTTTACTACGACTTTAAAGTAGATGAGGCAAATACCAAACTTACTGAAGATGATCTAGCGGCAATAGAAAAAAAGATGAAAGATCTTGCGGAAAAAAAGCAAGATATAGTCAAAACAAGCTCTACAAAAGCTTTTATGAGCGATAAATTTAAAAATGACGAGCTAAAACAAGAGGTGCTAAAACGCATACCAGATGGTGAAGTTAGTAGCTATACACAAGGAGAATTTGAAGACTTGTGTCGCGGACCACACCTTCCAAATACAAAATTTCTAAAATTCTTTAAGCTAACTCGCGTAGCCGGAGCTTATCTGGCAGGCGATGAAAATCGCGAGATGATAAATAGAATTTATGGCACAGCCTATGCCGATAAAGAGAGCTTAAAAGAGCATATTCGTGTTATCGAAGAGGCAAAAAAGCGCGACCATAGAAAACTTGGCGTAGAGATGAAACTCTTTAGCTTTGATGAAGAGGTTGGCGGCGGTCTTGCTCTGTGGCTACCAAACGGCGGACGCTTAAGAAGTAAGCTAGAGCAATTGCTTTATAAAGCTCACCGCGTGCGCGGATATGAGCCTGTTAGAGGTCCGGAGCTTTTAAAAGCAGATGTTTGGAAGAAGTCGGGACACTACGCAAATTATAAAGAAAATATGTATTTTACGACCATAGACGAGCAAGAGTATGGTATAAAGCCGATGAACTGCGTTGGTCACATTAAGGTATATCAAACAGATATTAGAAGCTACCGTGACCTACCACTTAAATTTTTTGAGTATGGTGTAGTGCATCGCCATGAAAAAAGCGGTGTTCTTCATGGACTTTTTAGGGTTCGCGAATTTGCTCAAGATGACTCGCATATATTTTGTATGCCAAGCCAAATAAAGGAAAACATACTTGAAATTTTAAGTTTTGCCGGCGCTATCATGAAAAGTTTTGGTTTTGAATACGAAATGGAAATTTCTACAAAACCGGCTAAAGCTATCGGTGATGATGAAATTTGGGAAACAGCAACAAAAGCACTAAAAGAGGCTCTTGACGAAAATGGTTTTAAATACGGCATAGACGAGGGTGGCGGAGCGTTTTACGGACCAAAGATCGACATAAAAATCACTGACGCATTAAGAAGAAAGTGGCAGTGTGGCACTATCCAAGTAGACTTTAACTTACCTGAGAGATTTGATCTTGGATATATAGATAGCAACAACGAACGCCAACGTCCGGTTATGTTACACCGTGCATTACTTGGAAGTTTTGAGAGATTTATAGGAATTTTACTCGAACACACAGCAGGTGAGCTACCGTTCTTTATCGCTCCAACGCAAGTTGTTGTCGTGCCGATAAATGACGCTCATCTTGAATACGCAAAACATGTTTCAAAAGAGCTTATGAAGGTAGGTGTTGATGTTGAAATTTCAAGTAAAAATGAGAGCTTAAATAAAAGAATAAGAACGGCTGAGAAACAAAGAGTGCCTATGATACTTGTGTTGGGTGATAGCGAGGTAGAAAACCAAACTGTAGCTCTACGCGATAGACAGGCTAGAACGCAAAGCGAAATGAGCTTAGCGGAATTTGTAAATTTAACAAAGGAGAAACTTAGTGAGGTGCATTTTTGAGTAAAGAACAAGAAGTATTGCTCAATGAAGATATTAGGGCGCGCGAAGTAAGATGTGTCGGAGATGACGGCACTGCTTACGGTGTTATTTCAAGAGACGAGGCTTTAAAGATAGCTGAAAAACAAGGGCTTGATTTGGTGCTTATAGCGCCTGATGCAAAACCGCCTGTTTGTAAGATAATGGACTATGGAAAATTCCGTTATCAACAAGAAAAAAGGCAAAAAGAGGCTAAAAAGAAGCAAAAAGTCATTGAGGTAAAAGAGATAAAACTCTCTGTTAAAATCGCACAAAACGACATAAACTACAAAGTAAAACATGCTTTGGAGTTTTTAGAAGACGGAAAACATGTTAAATTTCGTGTATTTTTAAAAGGTCGCGAGATGAGCACGCCGGAAGCCGGTATTATCATGTTAAATAAAGTCTGGGAGTTGGTTAAAGATGTTGCAGACCGTGACAAAGAACCACTCTTGGAAGGTCGCTATGTCAATATGCTAGTAACCCCTAAAAAAGGCTAAGAAGACTCAAAGAGTGGAGCTATCCACTCTTTTATTATTAATCCAAATTTTCTTTTCTTTCGCTACTAAATACTCTTAATATAACAAAACCTATAACCCCTGATATAACAGAGCCTATCAAGATAGCTAACTTATCAGTGTAGGCAAAGGCATCTGTGTCGTTATAGGCTAAACCGTTTACAAAAAGACTCATTGTAAAACCAACTCCGCAAAGTATCGCTACTCCGTAAAGTTGCGCCCAATTTACGCCGTCTGGAAGTTTTGCCATCTTAAATTTTATAGCCACAAAGCTAAATCCAAATACACCAAGTTGTTTGCCTATAAAAAGACCAAGAGCGGTTCCAAGAGCAACAGGAGATAAAATTTCATTTAGTCCAACACCTTTTAAGGCAATACCCGCATTTACGAAAGCAAATATCGGAAGTATCGCAAAAGCAACCCAGGCGTGCAGGTCGTGCTCTATCTCTTTTAGCATTGATTTTGGACTATTTTTAAAGCTTAAAGGTATAAAAAATGCCGCCACAACGCCTGCAAGAGTGGCATGGACACCTGATTTTAGTACTGCAACCCACATGATAGCACCCACTAGTAGATATGCTGCCTTACTTTTTACTCCGTAGCGATTTAGTGCAAAAAGAGCTATAAGGCAAAGAGACGATATGCCAAGTGATAAGACGCTAAGCTCGCTTGTATAAAATAGTGCGATGATTATAATGGCACATAAGTCATCGATGATCGCTAACGTCATAAGAAAAATTTTAAGACTAGTTGGCACGCGTGAGCCAAGCAGGCTAAGTATGCCTAGGGCAAATGCTATGTCGGTAGCCGTTGGTATAGCCCAGCCCTTAAGTGCAAAACTATCATCTGCGGCAAAGATGTAAAAGATCAGCGCAGGAACTATAACGCCACCGGCAGCCGCGATCGCAGGAAGAGCTATTTGCGATGGATTTCTAAGCTCACCTTCTAAGACCTCACGTTTTAGTTCAAGACCGACTAAAAAGAAAAAAACCGCCATCAAGCCGTCATTTACCCATAATATAAGAGCCTTGCTAAGTCCGATATCTCCGAAACTTATAGTGAATTTCGTCTTTAAAAATTCATTATAAAATTCGCTTAAAAATGTATTTTGGCAAACTAAAGCCAAAATAGTTGCTATCATCAGCAAGACACCACCGCTAGCCTCGTGCCTTAAGAACTCTTTGATATTTGACATTTTTTTCCTTTAAAATTTTTTCTATCTTAGCAAAAAATTAAAAATATACCAAATTTTAGTTATAATCTTACGTAAAATTTTTAAGGCTACATACAATGCATCGTGATTTTAAAAACATCAAGAAAATCGTAATAAAAGTCGGCACTTCAACTCTTACAAATTCCGATGGCTCTCTTAATGAAACGCTTATAAAATCCATAGTAGCTCAAATTTGCGATTTTAAAAATCGCGGCTTTGAGGTGATTTTAGTGAGTTCTGGCGCTGTAGGTGCAGGCATGGGGTTGCTTGGGCTTGATAAAAAACCGAGTAATATAAATGAAAAACAAGCTCTAGCGGCGGTAGGTCAAGTGGCTTTAATGCATCTTTATGAGCGAATTTTTTGGGCACATTCTAAAAATATCGCCCAACTTCTACTTACAAGAGGCGACTTTAGTGATCGCAAAAGATATTTGAGTGTTAGAAATGTTTGCTTAAAGCTTTTAAGTTTGGGTATCGTGCCTATCATAAATGAAAATGACCCGGTGGTTGCTGATGAGATCAAGGTGGGCGACAACGATACTCTAAGTGCACTTGTAGCAGGCTTAGTTGATGCTGATTTGCTTATTATACTAAGCGATATCGATGGGCTTTATGATAAAAATCCAAATACAAATTTGGACGCAAAACTAATAAACACCGTTGAAGAAATCGACGAAAATATAGAAAAAATGGCTGACGGTGACGGGGGTAAATTTGGCACAGGGGGTATGACTACTAAGATCAGCGCAGCCAAAATGGCAAATAAGATCGGCACAAATTTAATCATTGCAAATGGCAAAATGCCAAATGTGTTGTTTAAAATTTTAAATGAAGAAAAGATAGGAACTCTCTTTTTGGCAAATCAAAAGAGGCTAAGTTCAAGGAAGTATTGGCTTGCTTACGGCGCTACGCAAAAAGGTGAGATAGTGGTTGATGATGGAGCGATAAAGGCTTTAGCGCAAGGTAAAAGCCTGCTTAGTGTTGGAATTTTAGATGTTATATCGGAGTTTGAGAGAGGTGATATGATAAGCGTAAAAAGTCGCGAAGGCAAGGTCGTCGCCAAAGGCATAAGCAATTACTCAAGTAGTGAAATTTCTCTTATAAAGGGTCATAAAAGTGATGAGATAGAGCAAATTTTAGGTCACAAAAGTGATAATGACGTTATACATGCAGATAACTTAGCCTCTAAAGATCAAAACTAAAAGGTATGAAATGAATGAAATTTTAGATATTGCAAAACTGGCAAAAGAGGCAACTGGCGAGCTTGTAGCATTAAAAAGTGAGACGAAAAATGAAATTTTACGAGCCGTATCTGCTGAAATTTTAGCAAAAAAAGAGCAAATAAAAGCTGTAAACGAGATAGATATAAAAAACGGAGAAGCGTCAGGTCTTAGTGTTGCTTTGCTTGATCGTTTGAGACTAAGTGACGCCAGGATAGAGGCGATGGCTAATGGATTGCTTGAAGTGGCTGACTTTGCCGATCCTATTGGTGAAATTTTAGATGGATGGCGGCATAAAAATGGCATGCAAATAACAAAAACACGTGTTCCTCTGGGCGTTATCGGCATGATATATGAGTCAAGACCAAACGTTAGTATAGATGCGGCGGCACTTGCATTAAAAAGCTCAAACGCTATCATTCTTAGGGGGTCGGCAAGTGCGATAAATTCCAACAAATTTCTTGTAAATTTATTTAACGAGGCAGGATCTAAAGCAGGGCTTGTAAAAAATGCCGTGCAACTAGTGCAAAGCACGGATCGAAGTGTGGTAGAGCAGATGATAAAAATGCATGAATTTATCGACGTTTTAATCCCTCGCGGTGGTAAAAATTTAAAAGAATTTATAATCAAAAACGCAACTATCCCTGTGGTTGAGACAGGTTCTGGTGTTTGCCAAATTTTTATCGATGAAAGTACCAATATAAATGAAGCCGTAAATATCGTAAAAAACGCAAAAACACAGCGACCAAGCGTATGTAATGCGGTTGAATGTGTGCTTGTGCATGAAAATATCACGGATAAATTTATACCTGCTCTTATCAAAGAGTTAAGTGAAGTAGAGTTAAGACTAGATGATGAAATTTATACTAAATTTATGAATGAAAAAAATGTTGTAAAAGCTAAAGATACGGACTTTGGAGCAGAATTTTTAGATCTTATCTTGGTTGTTAAAAGCGTTAAAAATACAACCGATGCTATAAGGTATATAAATGAGCACTCAAGCGGACACTCAGACGCGATACTAAGCCAAAACTACGCCAATATAGAGCTGTTTTTAAACTCGGTAAATAGTGCCGTCGTGTATGCAAACGCTTCGACTAGATTTAGCGACGGTGGGGAATTTGGCTTTGGTGGAGAGATAGGAATTTCGACACAAAAACTTCATGCAAGAGGTCCGATGGGTGTTAGAGAGCTTACGACTTACAAATATGTCGTAAGAGGAAACGGGCAGATTAGGGGGTAATGATGAAGGTTGGGTTTATAGGCGTTGGAAATATGGGCGAGGCGATACTTGGCGCGGTTATAAAACAGGAATTTGTAAAAGAGCAAGAAATTTTTGCCTTTGCAAGAAGTAAAAACAGCGCGTTAAAAGATAAATTTGGCATAAATGTATGTGACAATGAGCACGAAGTGGCTAAAAATGCCGACTTGTTAATTATCGCTATTAAGCCTGCAGGATTTGAAGAGTTGCTAAAAGCAATAAAAGACGACACTAAAGACGGTGTGATAATCTTAAGCGTTGCAAGCGGGATTAGCATAAATTTCATGAGCGAAAGGCTAAATAAAAATGTCAAAATAGTTCGCAGTATGCCAAATGTCGCAGCCGCTATCTCTCAAAGTGTAACCGCCATATGTTTTGGTGAAAATTTTACACATGAGGATCGTAAAATTGTGATGAAATTTATAGAGAGTTTTGGCTCTGCTCATGAGATAGAAGAGAAGCTGTTTGCTGCTTTTGTAGCGATAGCCGGAAGTCTTCCTGCTTATGTTTTTGTCTTTATCGAGGCTTTGGCGGATGGAGCGGTTTTAGAGGGTATGCCACGCCTTAAGGCTTATGAGATCGCATCTCGCGCGGTTGCCAGCTCTGCAAATTTAATCTCACAAACCGGCAAGCATCCAGCGCAGCTAAAAGATGCCGTCTGCTCGCCCATGGGGACTACTATAGAAGCGATCGCGGCACTTGAGAAAAATGGTTTTAGAAATGCCGTGATAGAGGCGGTAAAGGCTTGCAGTAAGAAAGCAAAGTCGTAATGGATGCTTTTGAGCGATCTGTTTTTGCTGCGATCGTTGGCGAGAAGAAGATGGTGGTGATAAGCGAGCTTTGCAGGCTGCGTGATGAGAGAGGATTTGCTTTTGCAAGTATCGAAAAACTTTGTGAGTTGGCAAATGCAAGCAAGCCTACTGTTATAAATACGCTAAATTTATTAAAAGAAAAAGGCGTAATAGAGCGCGTAAAAAACGGTGTTTATAAATTTTGTATTTAAACTTTTACACCTACTATTATTTGAGAAGTTTTAATGATAGCCGTTACTTTATCGCCCGTCTTTAAGGCTAGCTTCTTACAAGAGCTCTTTGTTATAAGGGCTGAAATTTGATCGTCTTTTATATCGATGATGATCTTGGAATTTGTTGCGGTGTCTATGATCTTGCTGATTGTTCCTGAAATTTGATTTGTTGCACTTAGCTTTAAATTTCCGTCTTTTGCAACGACAACATTTGAAGCTTCAAATAAAAATACCGCTTTTTTGCCGATTTTTAACTCTAAATTTTTCTCGCTACTAACACTAATGGTTGCTTTTAAAATTTCACCGTTTTTTAGTTTAGCGGTTATTAATGAATTTATAGCACCTGTTTTAACGTTTGAAATTTCAACATCAAGTCGGTTTCTAGCACTAATCGACATTTTTATAAGCCGGCAGCTGTTAATGCCTCGGCTTGATAGTGGGCGATAAGCGGTTCTATGATCTCGTCAAACAACCCAGCCATCATGATAGCGTCCAAACGGTAAAGGGTCAGGTTTATGCGATGATCGCTTATACGGTTTTGCGGGAAGTTGTAAGTGCGTATACGACCGCTTCTATCGCCGGTTCCTACTTGTGATTTACGTTCACTCATCTCTTTTTCAAGACGCTCAGCCTCTTGCATTTCGTAAAGGCGTGCTTTTAGTACTTTCATCGCAGCTTCTTTGTTTTTGTGTTGCGATTTGCCGTCTTGGTTGGTTACGACTAGACCTGTTGGGATGTGTGTGATACGGACGGCCGAGTCGGTTGTGTTTACGCTTTGTCCGCCATGTCCGGAGCTACGCATAACATCTATACGAAGGTCGTTGGGGTTTATCTGCACTTGGCTGTCTTCAACTTCCGGCATGATGGCTACAGTAACGGCTGATGTGTGCACGCGACCTTGGCTTTCGGTTTCGGGCACACGTTGAACACGGTGTGTTCCACCTTCAAATTTGAGCCTTGAGTATGCACTAGCGCCTTTGATAAGCACGATGATCTCTTTAAAACCACCCGCACTTCCCTCACTTTGACTTACTATCTCAAATTTCCATCCGTGAAGTTCGGCGTATCTTATGTATGCATTAAAAAGATCGCCGACAAACAGAGCTGCCTCATCGCCGCCTGTTCCGGCACGGATCTCTAAAAAGATATTTCTATCGTCATTAGGATCTTTCGGTAAGAGTAGAATTTTTATATCGTCCTCAAGCTTAACGATACGAGATTGAGCGTTTTTTAACTCCTCTTTGGCTAGTTCGCCAAGTTCTGGATCGTCAAGAAGGGATTTGTTTTCTTCTATATCGTTAAGTGTTTGCAGATACTCACTTGCCACATTTTTGATATCTTCTAAAGATGACTGCTCTTTTGAGAGCTTAGTCATCTTTTCTATATCGTTGATTATGTTTGGATCGCTTAGAAGTAGAGAAATTTCATTATAGCGATCCAAAAACGGTTGGAGTTTATCGGCAAACATTAAGGGTTAATTACGCAGCTTTTAATGTATTTACAAGTTTTGCAAGACGACTAACACGGCGTGCAGCTGTCTCTTTTTTGATTACGCCCTTGCTCACAAAGCTATGAATACTTTTGTTTGCAACTTTTAAAGCCTCGTTAGCAGCGTTTAGATCTTTAGCTTCAACAGCTACGCGCACAGCTTTTGTTATGTTTTTAAGTCTTGTGCGGTAAAATCTATTTCTCTCAGTTCTTTTTATAGTTTGTCTTGCTCTTTTTTCAGCAGATTTGTGATTTGCCATAATTTACCTTTTTGATAATTTTAGTCCGTGATTATATGTAATTTTTATTTAAATATTGCTTAATTTAAGTAAAATTTAAAATTTTTTAGATCGCTGTAAATTTTATCGGCCATAAAAGCGATAACTGCCATCTTTTTATAATATTTTAGTGTTTTTGGTTTTTATATAAATTTATATTTTTTTGATAAAATAGCAAAATTTGCGTATGAATTATTTTATATGCATAAATTTACTAGGAAGTAAAGTCTTAGAATAAGGAACAATTATGAAACTATTTGGTACCGACGGAGTTCGTGGCAAAGCGGGAGAAAAACTATCCGCACAAACGGCTATGCGCCTAGCAATGGCAGCGGGAATTTATTTTAGAAAGTATTCGGTTACAAATACGATTTTGCTTGGAAAAGATACAAGAAAAAGCGGTTATATGATAGAAACGGCCATTGTTGCGGGTCTTACGGCTGTTGGCTATAATGTCTTGCAAATAGGACCTATGCCAACTCCTGCGGTAGCGTTTTTGACTGAAAATATGCGATGTGACGCTGGTATCATGATAAGTGCCTCACATAATCCTTTTTATGATAACGGCATTAAATTTTTCGACGGAAAGGGCGATAAACTTGAAGAGGATATCGAAGCCGAGATAGAAAAAATTTATTTTAACGATGAGTTGATAGCAAATGCGCAAAAGACAATGACTGAAATTGGTGCAAACAAACGTATAGATGACGTTATTGGAAGATATATCGTGCAGATAAAAAATTCTTTCCCAAAAGAGTTAACTCTTAAAAATTTACGAGTTGTTCTTGATGTGGCAAACGGTGCTGCATATAAAGTCGCTCCGACTGTTTTTAGCGAACTTGGAGCCGATGTTATCGTTATAAACGATGAGCCAAACGGCAGTAACATCAACCAAGGGTGTGGCGCGCTTCATCCTGAGGAGCTAGCAAGCGAGGTTAAGAGACTTCGTGCGGATATAGGATTTGCCTTTGACGGCGATGCAGATAGGATAGTGGTTGTTGATGAGCGTGGCGAAGTGGTGCACGGCGACGCGCTAATTGGCGTTTTAGCCACGTTTTTAAACGAGCAAAATATGCTAAAAGGCGGCGGCGTAGTTGCTACTGTTATGAGCAATGCGGCTCTTGAGGATCATTTAGCTTCACACGATTTAAAGCTCATTAGGGCTAATGTCGGTGATAAATACGTTCTTGAGCTTATGAAAAAACATGGTATAAATTTTGGCGGAGAGCAAAGCGGACATGTGATATTTAACGACTTTGCAAAGACGGGCGATGGGCTTGTAACATCCATGCAAATAGTTGCGATGATACTTAAAAAAGGTAAAAAAGTAAGTGAAATTTTTAGCGCGATAAAACCTTACCCGCAAATTTTATTAAATTTAAAGATAAGCGAGAAAAAACCTCTTGACAAGATAGATGGGCTTAAAGAGCTTGAGGCAAGTCTTAAAAAAGACGGCATAAGGGCGTTATTTCGTTACTCCGGGACAGAAAATCTCATCCGCCTTTTGCTCGAAGGTAAAAATCAAGCCTTGGTTGAAAAGCGTATGGCAGAGGTTGAAAAATTCTTCATAAAAGCCTTAAATGCATAAAATTTTATTTAAATTTTTAGTTGTTTTTGTTTTTGTATTTTTACTTGACCAGGCGATAAAACTAGCCTATGTCGCAGGATACGGTAGATATGAGGGGGAGTTTTTCTCTCTCATACTTACTTATAATTTTGGCGTGGCATTTTCTATGTTTTCTTTTTTGGGGGAGAATTTAAAATTTATTCAGCTAGCACTTCTTGTGGCTGCTTTTATGTATCTTTTAAAAGAGAGGGAAATTTTAAGCTCAAACACAACCGCGGTCGGTCTGATCTTTGGTGCAGGATGCTCAAATATCCTTGATAGATTTGTTCATGGCGGTGTAGTGGATTATGTATTTTGGCATAAGTGGTTTGAGTTCGCGGTGTTTAATCTTGCCGACGTGATGATAGATCTTGGCGTTGTTTTAATACTTTGGCATAGTTTTTTTGCTAAAAAGAGTAAAATTTAAAATAATTTAATAATTTTTAATTTAGAATTAATATTTAAGATCAAAAGGAAGAGCAATGAATAACATATATGTAGCTTACGCGCTTTGGTTTTTCTTGGGCTGGCTTGGTGCACATAGGCTCTATCTTGGTAAATTTATAACAGGCTTTTTAATGATGGGGCTGTTTTTTATGGGGACCATGCTTCAAGTTGTGCTTGTGGGATATGTTTTTCTCTTGATCTGGGGCATTTGGTGGATAGCGGATGTATTTTTTACAGGTAAGTATGTCGATGAAAATATCCTAAAAGAAGGGCTTAAGCGAGATCTTAAAAATCAAGATATCGCAAATGACCTAAAACGTCTTTACGAGCTTTATGAAAAAGGTGAGATCAGTAAAGCCGAATTTGAAGCCAGAAAAGAAATTTTATTTAGATAACAAAACAATTCAAAGGAGATAATATGTCAGATATTTTGGCGGAGTATTATAATTACTTCAGATTTGCACACTATATATTTTTCGTATCGTGGATGGCGGTATTGTTCTATCAGCCACGACTTTATGTCTATCATGCGGAAAATATGGATAAACCAGACTATGTAAAAGTAGTTGAGGTTATGGAATACAAAATGTATCATTATATCGGCTGGATCGCGTTAATAGGCTCATTCGCAACGGGAATTTTGATCATCCTTTCGATGCCTGACTTGCTAAGATCAGGTTATATACATGTAAAGCTGACCGTGGTTGTGCTAATGGCGATATACCATCTTGATCTTGGCAGATACATGAAGTTGCTTCGCGAAAAGCGCTGTAATAAATCAGGCATGTTCTTCCGTGCTTATAACGAGGTACCGACTGTGGCTATGCTAATTATCATCTGGATGATAGTATTTAAACCGTTTTAATAACCCTCTAAAGGCGTCAAATTTTATCTAAATTTAGACGCCAAATACACTTTGTTATTATTTTTACCTTGAAATTTTGTTAATTGTTAATGGATAGAATTTATAAAATTTAAATTACAAGGATAAAAATGAAACTTTCCATACTAAATTTAGTTCCGATCCGCGAGGGACAAACTTACAAAGAAGCCGTAAATTCTATGCTAAATTTAGCCAAATTTGCTGAAAATTTAGGCATAGAGCGCTACTGGATAGCAGAGCACCACAACATGCCGCATATCGCAAGTTCGGCTACTGCCTTGCTTATAGAGCATACACTTTCGCATACAAATACATTGCGAGTTGGATCCGGGGGAGTGATGCTGCCAAACCATAGCCCATATGTTGTGGCCGAACAATATGCTACCTTAGAAAGGCTTTATCCCGGTCGTGTCGAGTTAGGGCTTGGTAGAGCTCCCGGCACTGATACTCCGACGGCAAGAGCTCTAAGAAGGGGGCGTAGCGAGGTTGACTTTAGAGACGATCTTGCAGAGCTTAGAGGGTATTTTGAGGGAACAAATAACGTGCAAGCATATCCTGCAAAGGGTTTAAATTTACCATTTTATATACTCGGCTCAAGCCTGCATAGTGCGTATTTAGCGGCAGAGCTAGGGCTTACTTATGCGTTTGCGTCTCATTTTGCTCCAAGGGATTTATATGATGCGGTAGAAATTTATAGAAGAAATTTCAAGCCATCTAAATTTTTGGATAAGCCCTATGTTATCATCGGTGTAAATGCTTATGTTGGTGACAGCGATGAAGAGGCGATGAGTCTTGCTACCTCTCAAACCATGTTTTTCATAAATGTCGTAAGCGGCGGCAATCAAAATTTAATGCCTCCTGTAAAAGACGATGAGGCTGTATGGCGAAATTACCAAAAGGCAACGCAGGCTCCACATTTTGGTCCGGTTGATTTTAAAAATACAAATTTGATAAATCAAGAGCGAGCGGTAGTTAGACAAATGACCGCATGCTCTTTAATCGGCAGTAAAGAGAGTGTTAAATTTCAACTTCAAAGCTTTGCTCAAGAGGTCAAGGCAGACGAGATAATGGCTGTTAGTTATATATTTGACGAGCAAAAACAGCAACGATCTTATGCTTTATTAAAAGAGATCGTTGATGAAATTTAGCGAAAATTTTTAACACTGTTTTAGTTGTTCTTTGGTATTATTGAGATCAAATTTCATTAAGGAGAGAAGATGGACTTAAAACACATCGTTAAAATCGCAACTGTTGCAGCACTGGGTATGCTATTTGCTGGTTGTGTAAGCGAAAGTTCAAGAACGCTTGAAACGCCAAAAGTAAGGGCTGCTAGCACTGTTTATCACGGTGAAAAACATACCGTATCGGTAGGTAGATTTAACAACCAATCCTCATACCAAAACGGAATTTTTAGCGACGGCGAGGATAGACTAGGCAATCAAGCCGCAACTATACTTGTGACCAATTTACGCGATAGCGGTAGATTTAACGTGCTTGAGCGCACAAATATGAAAGCTCTTGAGCAAGAGAATAAATTTAACAAAACACAGGCAAATTTTAAAGGCGCAAGATATGTTGTTACCGGTGATGTAACGGAATTTGGCAGAAAAACTACCGGCGATCATCAGCTTTTTGGCATACTTGGTAAAGGTAAAAAACAAACCGCTTATGCAAAAGTAAATTTAAATGTCGTAGATACAAGCACTTCAGAAGTAGTATACTCATCACAAGGTGCAGGCGAGTATGAGCTAAGCAGTAGAGAGATTATTGGATTTGGCGGTAGTTCAGGATATGATGCGACACTAAACGGCAAAGTTTTAAGTTTAGCCATAAGAGAGGCGGTAGACAACTTGGTGACAGGACTTGAAAGTGGCAGCTGGAGCATCAGATAAGCATGAGATATAAAATTTTATTAGTTGCGCTTTGCGCTTTTATATTTGCTGGTTGTGCTGGAGATAAGTCAAGCGCGCTTTACTACTGGGATGGCTCATATACAAGTGCCAACTACAAGTATCTAAGCGATGAGTATGACTTAAATGAGCAAATCTCTATGTTAAGAGATAGCGAGCAAAGAGCGTATGAGAAAGGCTTAAAAGTTCCTCCGGGGTTTTATGCTCATCTTGGTTTGCTTTATTCAAATTTAGGCAATATGCCTCAAGCTAAGGCGTATTTTCAAAAAGAAGTAGAGCTTTTCCCTGAGTCTAAAAGCTACATCGAGTTCTTGCTAACTCAAGACAAAACCACAAAGGCTAAAAAATGAAATTTTTAAATATATTATTTCTAGCGTTTATTGCGCTATTTTTTAGTGCTTGTGCTGCTTCAAAAGGTTATGACTACTCGAATTTCTTACAGACGAAGCCGCGCTCTATCTTGGTGCCTATGCCTACGAATGAAACAGCGGAGATCAAAGCTTCAGCAGCTGTTTTAGCACACTCTCTTGCGCCGTTGTCAGAGGCTGGATACTATGTATTTTCACCGGCTTTAGTAAATGACACTTTTAAGCATAACGGTATAACAGAGCCAAGTGAGATCGCTCAAATTCCTCTTAGTAAATTAAAGCAAATTTTTAACGCAGATGCGGTGCTTTACTTAAATGTATCACAATACGGCACCTCTTATCAGCTAATAAACAGCAAAACAGCCGTTGCCGTAGAGGCAAAGCTTGTTGATATAAATACAGCAAATACCCTTTGGGAAAGAACGGTTTTAGCACAACAAGACTCAGGTGGAGGTAGCGGCGGTTTGCTAGGCATACTGGTTTCGGCTGTTGTAAATCAGATAGTAAACAGTGTCGGTGACGCAGGATATGATATGTCGGCGCAAGCCATGATGATACTTTATGCACCCGATTGTTATGATTGTTTATTACGCGGACAATACTCTGCAAAATACATGCAAGACAAGCAGCTAACGCGCTAAGACTAAGCCGAGTTCTCGCTCGGCTTAAATTTTAGTTACCAACGCATATATAAAAAACCCACCACATAAAAAATTACATATCATAACAGCACTACTAGCGGCATCTTTTGCGCATTTTGCTAGAGGATGGATGTTTGGACTTGCAAGATCAACTACTCGTTCGATGGCTGAGTTTAAACACTCGCATACCAAAACCAAGGTCATTGAAAAGATAATGGCTAAATTTAAAATCAAGTCAAATTTCCAATAAAAAAGACTTAATCCAAGTGCCGTAAATACGACAAGCTCTAAGCGAAAGCTACTTTCGTTTGCGTAAATATCTTTAAATCCATCTATAGCATAGCTCCAGTTTTTAAAAAATTTATATTTTGGTTGATTTCTCATGCCAGGCCTCTTGTTTTATAAATAAATAAAACACAATAATACTATAAAATAAATTAAACCCGCCGCCTGATAAGCGTTAAAAGCTAAAATTTTTTTGCTATACTTCTTTTAAAAAGGATAAAATTTGAAACTTATTAGTTGGAATGTAAACGGACTTCGTGCCGTAACTGCAAAGGACGGTTTTTCGTGGCTTAACGAGCATGATCCTGATTTTCTAGGGCTTCAAGAGGTTAAGGTAAAAGAGACTGATATACCAAAAGAGATATATGCCTTAGGCTTTAATGAGATAAATATAAACTCTGCCCAGCGTGCCGGATACTCGGGCGTGATGAGTATGTCCAAATTTGATACAAGCACTTTTAAGTCGCAATTTTTCGAAGATAGTGAGGGGCGAGTTTTGGAACATCGCCTCGGTAATTTAGTGATCTTTAATATTTACTTTCCAAACGGGCAAAAAGATGAAATCCGCCTTGCTTATAAAATGGACTTTTATAGCAAATTTTTAAAGTATATAAACGAGCTTACGGCGGCCGGATATGATGTGATATTTTTTGGCGATGTTAATACCGCACACAAAGAGATAGATCTTAAAAATCCAAAGTCAAATTCCAAAACCTCTGGCTTTTTACCTATAGAAAGAGCTTGGATAGATGAGGTTATAAAAAGCGGCTTTATCGACACTTATCGACAAATTCATGGCGATAAAGAAGGGGCTTATTCGTGGTGGAGTTATAGATTTAACGCAAGAGCTAAAAATGTCGGTTGGAGGATTGATTATTTCTTTATTTCACAAAGCCTTAAAGATAGACTAAAAGACGCTTTTATATTAAGTGATATAGCAGGCAGCGACCATTGCCCAGTTGGCATCGAGATACAAATGTAAGGTTTTAGCTACGAGCATGGACTTATTAAAAGTTAAATCCATGATCAAGTAAGTGTGTTATCAAAATTTCACAGCCTAGAAAAATAAGTATCGCTCCGCCTAGCACCAGAGCTTTTGAGTGTAGATATGAGCCTATAAATTTTCCAATATAGCAAGCTATGATACAAAGCGCAAAGCAAAATATCCCGATGATAAGACAGGCACTTAAGATGTTGGTTTGTTCAAAACTAAAAGTTACGCCAACGGCTAGTGCGTCTATACTGGTTGCTATGGCACCTAAAAGTAGCTCTTTTAGGCTAAGTTTTTCTAAATTTTCATCGCACTCTTCACGGCTTTCTTTTATCATTTTTATGCCTAAAAACAGCAAAATTCCAAATGCTATAAAGTGATCTATGCCGGCGATAAAAGAGATGAAACTAAGCCCTAAAGTAAATCCTATCAAAGGCATTAATGCCTGAAATACTCCAAATACCGCAGAAATTCTAAGTATATGAGAAATGGATATTTGCGGGTTTTTGGCGCCGTTAATGATAGAAAGGGCAACAGCGTCCATAGCAAGGGCAATGGCTAGAAGAAATATCATTTTACACCTCTAAATTTAAAAGGGCTTATTGTATCTTAAAAAGCTTTTGGGTAAAATTAAAAATTTTAACAAGGACACAAATGAAAAGCAAACTTATACTCGCGCTTTGCGTTGCGCTAAACCTTAATGCGTTTGATATAACAAATGTCTTAAAACAAGGCGGAGAGATACTAAATAATTCAAATTCACAAGACTATAAAAGCCTTTTAAATGTAGCGATCTCAAAAGCTGTAGATGAGCTAAAGGGCGGTTTTATAAATAACGCTACAGCCAAGATCGACCTACCTCCGACTCTTAAAACGGCTGCAAATTTAGCTAAAAGCGTTGGCGGAGAAAAGTGGGCTAAAGATATGCAAACGAGCATAAACGAAGCCGCCACTCAAGCCGTCGCAGGTGCGGCACAGATTTTTACGGATAGTATCAAAAACATGAGCCAAAATGATGTTAAAACGCTTATACAAGGCGGAGATGACGCCATGACAGCCTATCTTGAAAAGAGCTCAAGCGCCAAATTAGAAAAAGTTTTTACTCCTATTATCGAAAAAATAATGAGTCAAAACAGCTTTGCAAACGCGTATAACGGACTAAATTCCTTCATCTCAAATACGGCTTCAAATTCTCAAACCGCAAAGGAGCTAAAAAGCTTAGCCTCAAATTTAGGAGCCGATAAGTACATACCGCAAGATGGCGAAAATTTAAACGAATACATCAGCAAAAAGACGCTTGAGGGCTTGTTTGCAGTTATGCGCGAAAAAGAGAGCGCACTTAGAGCCAACCCATTAAACGGGGGTAAAAAGCTACTTGATGGACTACTAAAATAAATTAAAGGCAAAATTTGACTACCGCAAGCGCAATAAAAGCAGATAGAAGAAAGGAATTTTACGCCGATTTTACCCTTGTTATTGTGGGTATCGTGTGGGGAGTTACCTTTTTGCCAATGGCAAAGGCTCTTGATACAAACGGCGTTTTTACTATACTTTTTTGGCGATTTCTTATCGCATTTGCGTTACTTTCGCTTATATCATTAAAATTTATAAAGAGGATCGATCCAAAAAGCATAAAATACGGCGCGATAGTGGGTGTGTTTTTATTTGCGGGATTTGCCCTGCAAACCTTTGCTCTTAAATACACTCTAAGCTCCACAGTTGCCTTTATAACGGGGCTTATCGTCATATTTGTTCCGTTTTTGATGTTTGTATTTTTTAGAACCAAAATTCGAGCCTACACATATATAGGAGCTAGTTTGGCTACGGTTGGGCTTTATATGCTTTGTGACGGTGAGCTTGGATTTGGACTTGGTGAGCTTTTAAGTTTGTTTTGTGCTTTTGCTTATGCGTTTGAAATCATGCTTGCCGGATATTTTGTTAAAAAATGCGAAATTTTTGTCATGGTTGCGACGGAATTTTTAGTAGTTTGCGCCCTATCTTTGATATGCGCCGTAATTTTTGAAGATACGCCTGTGCCCGTGCTTGATAGAGAATTTGTCGTTGCTGTCGGAGTAACGGCTACTTTGGCTACGGTTTTTGCATTTTTTGCACAAAATATAGCACAACGCTATACAACACCCGTTAAAACCGTGCTTATCTTAACTCTTGAGCCGGTTGTGGCAGGCTTTGTGGGGTATTTTTTCGGTGCGGAAATTTTAAGTTCATGGCAAATTTTAGGTGCATTTGTCATACTTGTGGGTATTTTAGCTAGCGAACTTGGTTCATACATAACTCCAAAGATAAGACGCAAAAGAGGCTTTGACGAGTAGTTAAATTTGATAAATTTTATGTAAAGTTCGTCTTTATGGGCTTTTCATGCACTTGGTTAAAATATTTTAAAGCATAATTAAATTATCATTTCATCTTTACAAAAATGTGATTTTAGTGAGATTAGGAGGAGATATGCTTAGAAATTTATCTACAAAAGAGACTTACGCGGACCTTGCTCTTATTGCTACGGCTATTGTTTGGGGTGCGACGTTTTTACCTATGGCTACCGCCACGCAGACAAATGGTGTTTTCACGCTACTTTTTTGGCGCTTTTTGATAGCTTGTTTTATCATGGCGTTTATAGCCTTTAAATTTGATAAGAAATTTGACATAAATAGCATTAAATACGGACTTATCCTTGGCGTGATACTATTTTTTGGATTTGCCTCACAAACCTTTGCTTTTAAATTTGCCCAAAGTGCAAATGTAGCGTTTATTAGTGGACTAAACGTAGTCATCGTTCCATTTGTGGTTTATGTTTTTTTTCGCGAAAGGATAAGCATATATGCCTATATCGGCGTTGCTTTAGGATGTATAGGGCTTTACTTTTTGAGCGATCCTAGTGTTAGCTTTGGCAAGGGAGAGGCTTTAAGTATAGTTTGTGCGTTTGCCTGGGCTTTTCACATCGTATTTACTAGCTTTTATGCTAAAAAATGCGAACTATTTATTCTTCTTGCGACACAGTTTGGTGTCATCATCGTGTTAAGTGCGATTTTTGCATTTGCTTTTGAAGATGGTATAACGCCGAATTTAGACTATGCTTTTTACAAAGCGATGGTGATATCTATCTTGTTTGCAACCATTTTTGGCTTCATCATGCAAGCAACCATGCTAAAGCTAACGACACCTGTAAAGGCCGCTCTTATCTTTACGCTTGAGCCTGTTTCTGCGGGAGTTTTGGGGTATTTTGCGGGTGGAGAGATGTTTGGTGTGTGGCAAATTTTGGGTGCGCTTATCATACTTGCAGGAATTTTAATCAGCGAGATAGGAACTATTTTACAAAAAAACTCTTGCGCTAAGATGCAAGCCGTACACGTGTAATGGATTTATTGTTAAAATATTGTTTTTTAGATATAATCCAAACTTATGTTCAAATTAAACAAATAGGAGGAAACCGATGAAAAGAGGTTTTACTATGATCGAGTTGATCTTCGTGATCGTTATACTTGGTATATTGGCTGCGGTAGCGGTGCCAAGACTTGCTGCGACTAGAGATGATGCCGAAGTGGCAAAAAGCTTAAATGAAATTTCAATGGCTGTTGGCGATATCACACAGTATTATGTAGCTAGAGGTGCTATAAGCACAAATATATCTGAGATGACAAACGTGCGTTTAACAGGTGCTTTTACTAACGATAATAATGTTCCAGGCGGCTCTGTTACTTATGATACAAGAAACGCATCTGGCACCAATTCAGCTTGTGTAACAATAGCGATAGAGGCCGTAACTGAAACAATCGCCGCAACTACTCCTGGTGGTCAGTCTACTACAAGAACTACAGGTTATGCCCTAACCTTAGCTCCTGTTACTGGTAATACAGGAACAATATGTCAAGCTATCCGTAATGCGGAGTCTTTCCAAAGGCTTGCTCATAATCAAAACAATAACGGAGCATATGATACTTCAACTAAAAAACAACACATGATAACCGGTGCAGGTGTAAAATTCTAATCCAAGCCCCTTTTGGGGCTTTCTTCTACTATTTTTCTATCCTCTAAAGCGTCTAAAAAATATACTAAATACAAAAAAACAAACCGAAGCCACAAGTATAATACTAGCTCCGCTAGTTAAATTTAACCAAAAGCTCAAAAATAGCCCTACAACGCAAAATACAGCCGAAAAGAGTGCGGAGATAAGCATCATAGAGCCAAGTCTGCTAGCAAGACCTTGCGCTATATAAGGCGGTATAGTAAGAAGAGCGATAACAAGTATAAGACCTACTACTCGTATGGTGGCTACCACGCAAAGTGCAGTCATGCAAACTAGGATATAGTAAAAAAGCTTTGTATTTACTCCGCGCAAGCTTGCAAATTCACTATCAAAACTAACCGCCACAAACTGACGGTAAAAAAGAACGATAACGGCGGTAAAAACCACACAGATAACACTCATAAAGTAAATATCCGTATCACTTACGGCTAGTATCGAGCCAAAAAGATAACTCATCAAATCAGAGCTATATCCAGGAGTAAGGTCTATAAATATAATACCTATCGCCATGCCAAATGCCCATATAGCCCCTATGACGGAGTCGATACGAGCCTTGTCGTTTAGGGTGATGGTTGCGATTATGAGAGCAAGCAAGAGCGAGAAAACCCCTGCTCCTAAAAGCGGCTCAAGCGAGAAGAAAAACGCTATGCCTATACCGCCATACGCTCCATGGGCTATGCCTCCTGCGATAAAAGTCATGCGATTTATCACGATAAGAGAGCCGATAAGACCACATATAATACTTACTAAAATTCCAGCCATCAAAGCATTTTGCATAAAATTTAAATTTAATACCTCAAGCATGAAAACCGCCTAAAATTTTATGTTTTGCAGGAGTGAATTTAATAGCGCTTGCATGTAGTGGGTCTTTGCATTCGCACTCACCAAGGGCTATCTCAACATCGCAAAAATGGCTATGAGAGCTGCTTAGGTGGTTTATAAATTCTTGTTTTTTAGCGCTTTTATCGATATCGTGGATATATAAATTTTTACTTACGTAAGCGACTTTTGTGGCAAAATTTAGCGTGATATTTAGGTCGTGGCTGATCAAAACTATGCCGGTTCCTTGGGAGTTTATGTTTTTTAATATATTATAAATTTCAGTTTGCCCTTTTGTATCGATACTTGCAGTCGGTTCGTCAAGCATTAAAATTTTAGCATTTGCGCAAAGCGCTCGCGCTATATAAGCACGTTGCCTTTGTCCTCCGCTAAGCTCTCCGATACGGCGATAGGCGAAGTCTTGCATGCCAACTTTTGTAAGGGCTTGCATGGCACTTTCTTTTTGGGCTTTTGTGTAAAAACCAAAAATTTTTTTATCGATAAGCCCCATCAAAACGACCTCTATAACGCACATCGGGAAGTTTGGGTTGGATATTAAATTTTGTGGAACATAGCCGATAAGCTTGCTTACTTCATGCGGAGCTTTGCCAAAGAGCTTTATCTCGCCGCTTTGAGGCTTTAAAAGCCCTAGCATAAGTTTAAGCAGGGTGCTTTTGCCTCCTCCGTTTGGCCCGATGATAGCTAAAAAGTCGTTACTGTTGTAGGTTAGGTTGATATTTTCAAGGACTACTTGATCGTCGTAGTTGAAATTTAAATTCGAAATTTCTATCGTATAACTCAAAATACACTCACTTGTAACACCGATGTAAAAAGCATAAAAAGCCCAAGACTAAACATAAACAAAAGCGCGATGAGTTCTGGATAAATTTTAAATTTTTCCAGCTTTTTAAACGCACCTTTGTTTACGGTCGCTCCAAAAACTGCCGCTATAAATATCACCGCACTCATGCCAAGAGCCATGAAAACCCCACTTAAAAACCCTAGAAGATAGCTTCCAAGCTCATAAGCTAGGATAAAAACAAGTATAGTCCCAGGGCAAGGAACTAGCGCAACCGCCGCCGAGATCAGCCACTCTTCGTAGGATTTTTTATCATCTTTTGTTAACGCACTGCAGACATGGCAACCGCAACCCGGCTTATGTGGACTAAATTTATAGTCGTGAGCATTTTTGCTTTTGGTGTAAAATTTGAGTTTATTATATATCATATAAAGTGAAATAGCAATGATAATAATCGCCGAAGCTATCGTAGTAAGTCGTGTGGCATCTTTGGTATATGTCGGGCTTATTTGCGAGATGCTAAAAAACATTATAAATACAAACAAAAACGCCCCAAGAACATGCATGAAGCCGATCTTTAAAGAAAATATCGCCGCTTTTGTGTAGCTACCGCCGGTTGCGGCAAAATACGAACTTGTAAGCATTTTGCCATGTCCTGCTCCAGCCGCATGTAAAAAGCCGTAAACAAACGAGCAAAACAGCATAAAAAATAACCCCGCGCTTGTGCGTGTTTCGTTGTTGTTTTTGATAAGCTCTTTAAGTCTATCAAGATAACTTAGTCCCGCTTTTGCGATGAAGTTAAATTTCTCTTCGTCTATACGGTCGATCTCTTCGTGTTCGTTTTGGTTTGTTACTATGGATTTTAAGGTCGGCTTGTCGTTGTGCGCTTTTGCCTCGTGTTTATTTGAGAGAGTGTAAAATGCGATGTTTGAATTTAGGTTGGGTATGACCCAAAAGCCGTCATTTATCTCGTAAGCATCGCTATCTATAAATTTAAAATGAAAATACTCCTCTTTATCTAGTATCTCAACAGATAGCACAAATCCCTCTTTAAGCGGTAGTTCACTCTTAAAAGATAGGTCAAATTTTAGCCTTCCTTCATCAAAATAAAGCTCATAATCTTTCAAATAAAGCTCAAATTTAACGGCATCAGTATCTTTTTCGTAGTATTCGACGTTTGTGAGATAGTGTCTTGGAACTAGATAGTCAAGTAAAAGCAGTCTTATCTCTCTTATCTCTTTTTTATCGATAATTTTGTCGGAGTTTATATCAAAATTTTGTCTCATCAGCTCTGAGAAATTTTCAGAAAAACTCCATGTAAAATTTACGCCTGTGATATTTGTCGAGTTTGTATCAAATTTTGTGCTAACATGCGCAGTCGGCGAGTAAAGGGAGCAAAGAGCGCACCCAAATGCGTTAATGCTAAAAAGTATAAGCACTAAGATGCGCGTCATCATTTACAGACTTTTGGCTAAAATTTCAGCCGTTTTTTTCATCTCTTCTTCCCATTCAAGCGGTAGTTGATCGATAGAAACGACATTAGCGTTTATTTGACTTGCTATAAGCTTTGCGGCTTTTTGCGAAAATTGTGGCGCAACAAAGATAACTTTTACGTTATGCTCTTTTGCTTCCTCGATAAGTTCTGCGATCTGAGCCGGCTTTGGCTCCTTGCCCTCGATCTCTATGGCGATTTGCTCTAGGTCATATCGGTGTGCAAAGTATCCCCAAGATGGATGATAGACTATAAATTTACGGTTTTTAGTATCTTTTAAAAGGTCTGAAATTTTCTTATCAAGCGCGTCTAGCTTAGCTTGAAATTTGGCTAAATTTTGCTCATAAAGCTCTTTGTTTTGCGGGAAAGTTTCCAATAGAACTTTTGCTATATTGTTAGCTTGCGCCTTTACAAGCACGGGATCAAGCCAGATATGCGGGTCAAGTCCGCCGTGATCGTGGTCGCAGTGTGGACCATGTTCGTGATGGTGCTCGTGTTCGTTTACCATGGAGATCTTTTTGATACCTTCATCGGTGTGGGCTATCTTTAAATTTTTAAATGTTTTAGTAAATCTTTTTAGCCAAACTTCTTCAAATTCCGTTCCGACGGCAAAATAAATTTCGCTTTTTTCAAGCTCTTGCATCTGCTTTGGTTTTGGCTCGTAAGTGTGTGGATCGGCTCCTTTACTAACCATGACATTTACCGTAACGGTATCTTGAGCGATTTGTTCGATGAAGTATTTTGTAGGTAAAATACTTGCCGTAACTATCGGTTTTGCAAACAGTGCGATTGCACTTAACATTAAGAAAGTGAAAATCTTTTTCATGTCATCTCCTAAAAAATAATTCGCAAAGTCTAGCAAAATGCAACTAAGTTGCAACTTAAATGCCAAAATAGCGCGAATTTTATCTTAACTTTTGAAATTTATATTAAATTTACTCTTTTTGGCGTAATATGAAAGCAAAATTTAAAAGGCTAATCGTGCAAGCAGAAAATATTTTACAAGAACACGGAGTAAAACCGACCGTTCTTCGCGTTAGGATAGTAGAAATTTTAAAAGCAAGCCAAACTCCGCTTAGTTATGATGAGATACTACAAAATTTAGACGCAAATAAAACCACTTTTTATCGCAGTATGCAACTTTTTGAAGAGCACGGGCTTATAATTAGAACTGAAAATAACCACAAAAGCTATTATGAATTAGCAGACGGTGCGAAAGCGTATTTTATATGCGATATTTGCCACAAAGTAACAAATATCGAAGTGCCTATGCCAAAAGAGGCAAAGGTGGTAAAAAGCGCCGTTATAAAGGGGATTTGCGGCGAGTGTGAGGCTTAATCACTCATAAAGTTTTAAAATTTCTTGCGGTATGGCTTTTGGACGGCTCTTTTGCGGATCAAAATAAACAAAACAAGTCTTTGCCGTAGCAAAAATTTCGCCGTCTTTTTTAAATTCGAAAAATCTAACCGAACTCGCACGCTTTAAAGCCTGCGTCCAGGTATAAATTTCTATCTTATCACCAAGCTTGACAGGAGCGATATATGAGGCCTCGTTTGTCGTGATAAGCCAAACCCCGTTTCGCTCTTTTTGCGCCTCTATCGTATCGCCGACCGTGTTTGAGTGTGCAAAAGCCGCCTCTTGCATAAGTATGAAATAATACGTGTTGTTCATGTGTCCGTGCATGTCGATGGCTTGCGGGGGAACTGTGGTTTTATATATAAATTCTTTCATTTTGTCGCCCTTTTTTGCTAAAATTATATCAAAAATTTGGAGTATGACATGAAAAACATGTGGGATAAAAAAGCGAATAATTATCAACGATATAATGGGAAACTCGGTGAATTTCAAGCTAAATTTTTTGAAGTTTTGCATAATTACGGTATAAATTTCACAGATAAAACACTTGTTGATATAGGTTGCGGAACGGGAGTTTATACGCTTTACTTAGCTACAAAATGTGCTCACATAACAGGGGTTGATAACTCACGGGGTATGCTTGAAATTTTAAAAGAGGATGCGGATAAATTTGACATCAAAAACCTTAGCCTCATTTGTAAGCCTTGGAGTGAGTTTAAAAGTGATAAGAGCTATGACATCGTATTTTGCACGATGAGTCCTGCGATACAAAGCGAGGCTGATTTTGCCAAATTTAACACCCTTGGTAATGAAAAAATTTATCTTGGTTGGGCAAAACCTAGAAGCTCTGATTTGCTTGAGCCGTTTTTTGAAAAATATGGAAGAAAAACCACAAATTTTATAGTTGCAAATAAGCTCAAGTCATGGCTTGAAGCACAAAATATAAAATTTAAACATGAAATTTTAAGTGAAACCAGACTTGTAACTAGAAAATTTGATCAAGCTTTTGAAAATATCTGCTGGCATCTTGAGATAAATGAACTTGTGTATGATAAAAACGAAGTTTACGTTATGCTTGAAAAAATGTGCAAAAACGGTGAAATAAATGAAAAAATCGACTCTTTAATGAGTGTTTTTGTATTTTAAAGGTATAATGGCGGCTAACTTTTTGGAGAAAGCATGAGAAAAATTTTTTTACTAATGTTTTTTATGGTGTCTATTTTTGCAGATAGCCTATCATTTTCGCCACTTGTAAAAGTAGAATACGACAAAGAAAAAGCCATGCTTGGCAAAAAGTTATTTTTCGACAAGCGCATAAGCAGAAGCGGAACTTTGTCTTGCGAAAGTTGCCATAACCTCTACTGGGATCTAAGCGGCACGAGCAGGGAGCGTCCGCAAAAGGGCATGCTAAATCCTATAAGCGTTTTAAACGCAGCCTTTACTTATATATTTTACAGTGATGGACGAAAGCGAGATATATACGATCAAGTCGTTGAGTCTATCACTTCGAGATCAGAACTAAATTCAGATGAAGACCAGATAATGAATGTCTTAGACTCTATACCGGAGTATAGAATTTTATTTAGAAAAGTCTATGAAGATGATATAAAATTTAAATACATCGTAGACTCAATAGTCGAATTTGAAAAATCCGTCTCAAACGTAAATTCAAGATTTGATAAATATCTGTTAGGTGATAGCAGGGCGCTTAATAGCGAAGAAAAACGGGGATTTGAGCTTTTTCAAAAGATAGGTTGCATGGCATGCCATAACGGTAAAAATTTAGGTTCAAATTTACTTCAGGATACGGATTTTCATAAACATGCTAACTCGTGTGTCATAAACGCGGATGAAAAATCAAACAAAAGACTTCATAAAGTGCCTTCTCTAAGAAATATCGCTAGAACCGCTCCGTATCTATATGACGGAAGTATAGAAGATCTGCGTGATGTTATAAGGATGGTAAGCCATCATCAACTACAATACACGATAAACAAGGAAGAGTTAGATAGTATATATAGCTTTTTGTTATCGTTGGATGGGGAAGTCCCAAGGATAATCAATGACTCCGCATCTAATTAAATTTTTAACATCTTTAATAACAATAATATTTTTAATATGCTCGTTTAACCTATATAAACTAAACCAAGTTTCTGTTGTAAATGATAAAATAAGCTCTGAAATTTTAAATTTAAAGCTTATAAATAAAGACATAGACAATGGCTTGGAGCATAATATCTTCTCGTCAAGTCTGGATAAACTAAACGACGATATCAAGAAATTTAGCACCGCACTTACAGCACTAAAAGAGATAAATACAAAAACTCTTTCAACAGGTTTTTACGATCTTTCGGCAAAGATAGAGGGGCTTGATGAGCTTTATTTGCAAAAACAACTTTTGATAGATAAGTCAAACTATATCAGCTCAAGCATAATGTCTTTTATCTATATCGGCGAGCATGAGGCTAAAAAATACGAACTTCAAGACTTTAACTCATTGTTTTTAAAACTAAGAAGTATAATCGCATTTAATGCCGAAAAGCCAAAGTCGATAGAGGCTGATATTGATCTATTTTTTAGCATGTTCCCAAAAGATCAAAACATACTCAAAATGATAAATAGTGCCAAATACGCACTTAACCTATCTTACGAACTAGATGAAATTTTAAATAAAAACAATGAGCTAAAGCTAAATAAATTTATAGATGATTTTGAAAAAGAGCATATCGAGTGGAGACAAAGCTCGCTAGAGCGCTTTGAAAGACTTCAGGTTGCTACGTTTATAATGTTTTTTATCCTTTTGGGATTTATCATACGTCAATTAAGGCGTATCGAAAACGACGAAAGAAGTATAAGAATTTTAAAAACAACTATCGATAACGATCACAGCTCTATCGTTCATACCGACCATAACAACCGCATACTTTACGTAAATAAAACATTTGAAGATACGACCGGTTATGCCTTTAAAGAGGTTAAAGGCAAGGATCCAAATTTACTAAAATCATACATGCACACACCAGAAATTTACGACTCGATTAAAAATTCGGTCACAAAGGCACTTCCTTGGGAGACCGAAGAGCTGATAAGCAGATGTAAAGACGGTTCGCTTGTGTATGAAAAGGCTAAATTTATACCGTTTTTCTTTAAGTCTAAGCACGAAGGTTTTATTGCTATAAAGCTTGATAGAACGCGTGAAACTAGAGTCTTAAATGAACTTACGATAAAAAATGAGCAGGTAAAGGCACAGTCTGCCGTGGATAAATTAACAGGCTTTGGTAACTATTTCGCACTAACGGAAAAACTAGAAGCAGGTAAAGACGGAATGCTCGTTTGCATCAGCGTTAGAAACTTTAAAATGCTGAGGTTTTTTTACCAAACAAAGATCATAGACGCAATGCTTAAAGCTCTTGCTAACACGCTTAAGCTTTGCGTTGATACTTCCAAGATAAACGCAGAGTTGTTCCGCTTTCAAGATGATGCGTTTTATATTTGGTACTACGGCGATACTATTGTTAGAGATATCGAGCTTATAAAGGATTATTTTGATTTTAACAAGATCGATGTCGTAGTAGACGGCAAAACCGAAACCTTGCCAGGACCAAAAATCGTCATAGGTGTTTCGCTCGCCGCCGATACGGTGCAGACAAACCGCTTGATGCAAGCCGTGCTAGCCAACCAACAAGCGCTTAATCTAGGAACTGATGTTTATTACTATCAAGAAAACGACGCGATCGAGATACAATACTATAAAAACCAGTTGATAACTCAATTTATCGAGTATGCACTTGAAAATAACATGGTTATAGTAGAATGTCAAGGCATATATGATATATCACAAGATGAAAAAGAGCCGAAATTTTATGAAGTCTTGGTTCGTATAGTGGATCAAAGCGGTAAAATTCGCTATCCGGGAGAGTTTTTGGAAGTTGCTATGCAGACGCAACTTTATGTGCAAATCACAAAAAAAGTTATACTCCACGCATTTTCGCTTGTCGAGCGTTACCCGGAGTATACGTTCTCCGTGAATTTATCAAGCTCGGATATCGCCGATGTATCAGTGCGCGAGCTACTTGAAGAGAAGTTAAAACTTTGCTCTAACCCTAGCCACATTTGCTTTGAGATGCTTGAGAGTGAAGAGATTAGCGACTATGCGACGGTAAATTTATTTATCAAGCGCGTAAAAAGTTATGGTTGTAAAATTTCTATCGACGACTTTGGCTCAGGATACTCAAACTACTACCGAATTTTAGAGCTTGATATAGATAATATCAAAATCGACGGCTCTATCATCAAAAAACTTCCGTTTGATCAAAATGCAAGGGTTTTGGTCGAAACTATCGTGAGCTTTGCAAGCAAACAAGGCTATAAAATAGTAGCTGAATTTGTAAGCACGCCTGAAATTTTAGAACAAGTTAAATTTTTTGGCATCAAGTATGGACAGGGATTTTTCTTAGGAAAACCAAAGCCTATGGACTTTTAATTGAAATAAAGTTTTATAAAGATATTTAAAATTTGGAAGTAAAGTTAAGAAGTGGTGACCCATACGAGACTCGAACTCGTGTTACCGCCGTGAAAGGGCGATGTCCTAACCGCTAGACGAATGGGCCATCCGTCGGTTTGAAGTTGGGATTATATATCAAATTTACTTAAAATAAAATAAAAGGATTATTTTTGAATAAAATTTATTTAAAATTTCTATTTTTGTCTATTTTTTGCATCGTCTTTTTTGGCTGTGCTACCTTAAATCCGCAAAGATCGGACGCATTACAAGTTACCATAATCTCACCCATGTTGAAGATAAATGACACAGGATTTTTGCATGCATATAAAAATAGCTTAAATTTGCAAATTTATAGTATTGGAGTTAATAGCGCAAACATCAAAATAAACTCTCAAATTTGTGTAAATCGTGCTTGCTATGATAAGTTGGAATTTAATAGAAAATTCTTTTTGCAAGAGCATTATGAAAATTTTCTTAGTGATATCTTGCAAAAAAAGCATATTTATAATTCCAAAGGTGTAATACAGACTTCATGTGGATTTGACCAAAATATAAGCAATAATTCAATAAAATATGAAGTTTGTGACAACTATGTTAAATTTATAGATACACAAAATAAGGTAAAAATCATAATCAAAGAGTTAAAATGAGATATATCGGAGCGCATGTCAGCAGTAGCGGAGGAGTTGAAAATGCGCCTCTAAATGCAGCAAAGATCGGTGCAAACGCTTTTGCACTTTTTGTTAAAAATCAGCGCCAATGGAGTGCAAAACCACTTGAAGACAAAAGCATAAAAGCCTTTAAGCAAAATTGTATCGACGCCGGAATTTTACCCAAGCACATCCTACCTCACGATAGTTACCTTATAAATTTAGGTCATTTTGATGATACAAAAAGAGAGCAGAGTTTTAATGCCTTCATGGACGAGATCGAACGTGTCGAGCAACTTGGCCTTGAGCTTTTAAATTTTCATCCAGGCTCTCATCTAAAAGAGATAAGTGAAAACGAGTGCTTAAGTCTTATCGCAGAGTGTATGAATGAGGCTATAAGACGCAGTAAAAATGTCAAACTTGTCATAGAAAACACCGCCGGTCAGGGTTCAAATTTGGGTTATAAATTTGAACATTTGGCGTTTTTGATAGAGCGTATAAATGATAAAAGCAGGGTTGGGGTTTGTCTTGATACCTGTCACACATTTGCCGCAGGCTATGATCTAAGAACGCCCGAGGCATATAAAAAAACAATGGATGAGTTTGATAATATCGTTGGATATGATTTTTTATCAGCCATGCATTTAAACGACTCTAAATTTGACCTTGCGTGCAAAAAAGACCGCCATGAAAGCCTTGGAAAGGGCTTTTTAGGCATGAGCGCTTTTGATAATATCATAAATGATGAGCGCATAGAGGATATTCCGCTTATTCTTGAAACTATTGATGAGAGTATTTGGAAAGACGAGATAGAAATTTTAAGAAATTTACAAAAGGATAGAAATGTTTAAAAAAGGTGCGTTAGGCGTTGTTGTAGCTAGTACTTTGCTTTACGGCGGAGCATATAAAATTCCCGAGCAAAGTTCTGACTCACTTGGCCTTTTAGCTAGTAACGTTGCGATGAGTTTTGGTGCGGATGCCGCGTATTTTAACCCGGCAAATATGATGTTTTTAGACCCTAGACATAATTTTGAAAACACGGTTGGCTGGTTTCATACCGGCGAAGTAGGGCTTAATACAAACGATGGAAAATCATATCGCTCAAGAAATTTTGACTCTCTTGCAACCACTTTTAACTTCGTATCGCCGGAATATTATGAAAACTGGCGTTTTGGTTTAGCTCTTGCCGTTCCTGCGGCTCTTGGCATGGGCTGGGATGATCCTGCTACCGCATTTAGCGCGCATAGGTTTAAACTTCAAGTTGTTGAGCTAAATCCGACCGTTGCTCATCGTATAAATGATCAGTTAGCTGTTGCAGTGGGCTTAAGAGCTGTTTATAGTAAAGGCAGAGTAGCAAACGACTATGGTGCTCTTGGAAAAAGGGAGCTTACGGGCGATAGTATAGATGGTGGTTATAATGCCGCGATAACATATAGACCTATCCCGAATTTATCATTTGCCGCGACTTACCGCTCAAAAGTAGATCTTACTATAAACGGTGATGCCGACGGTAAATTTGCAAACCCTGCCGCAAATTATAATGGTTATGTAAAGGTGGAAATTCCACTGCCTGCGCAACTTGTTTTAGCTACGGCGTATAAACACGAAGACCTTACATTACTTCTAGCTCTTGAGAGGACTTATTGGTCAAGTTTTAAGGGTTATGACTTTAATTATCCCGACGGAGCCTATAAAAGTAATCCATTTTTTGCAAATTTAATGGACAGACCAAGCACAAGAAAGTATAGAGATACTAATACTTACCGCGTTGGCGTGGCTTATGACGCAACCGATAAAATAAGACTAATGTTTGGTTTTGCTCACGATCAAGATGTTGCAAAACCGCAAGAAACAGGACTTGAGCTGCCAAACACAACCTCAAGGGCGTATTCGTTTGGTATAAATTATAAAATATCAGATAACTGCGAGATAGCACTTGGCTATGTTTATCAAGATAGAAGCTCAAAAAATGTCGTAGGAGTGCCAACAGGTCTTGGAACTACGGCTTCGGGTAAGATCGATAGAGCCGATGTTCAGATCGTAGGAACAAGTTTAAAATATAAATTCTAGGTGCAACCATGATGTATAAGTATCAAAATCTTTATAAAATTTTAATTGATGCCGCAAAGGATTATCCAAGAGCGGTGGCGATATTTGATGATAAGGATAAGCTAAGATACGGTGAGCTTAAAGCCTGTGTGGATAAAGTCGGAGCATATTTGCAAGCCGTAGGGATCGGTTTTGGAGATAGAGTAGCGATGTGTGTGAGCAACTCGCAAGAATTTATCATCTCGTATTTGGCTATCACTGCTATCGGTGCGGTTGCCGTGCCTATGAATACATTCTTAAAAAATGAAGAATTTAGCTATATTTTAAAAGATTGTGATGCTAAAATACTTATCGCTTCAAGTTCTTTAAGCAAAGAGCTTATCAAACTAAACGAGCTTGAAAGCCTTAAAAAGATAATTTGGATAGGCGAGATACCAAAGGCTCTGCAAAATACAAGCAGTTATGAGGGCATGGATGAGGAGCTTGGCGAGAGTGTATATCTTGATGTAAATCTCCATCCTAGCACAAGCCCTAGCCTTTACTCTAAAAGCACAAGAAATGTTAAATTTAACGATATGCTAGATCACAAATACCTCCTAAGTATACCAAAGTCCCCGACATTAAACGATATAGTCCATATCATCTACACTTCCGGAACTACTGGCAAGCCAAAGGGTGCGATGATAAATTATAGAAATATATTTTCAAATTTAGAGGGCGCCCATAGTCGTTTTGTCGTTAAGAAAAACGATAGATTTATTGTATTTTTACCGATGTTTCATAGCTTTACGCTAACAGCTACGATACTTTTACCTCTATATACCGGCGCATCTATGGTGCTTGTAAAGTCAGTTTTTCCGTTTTCAAATGTGCTTAAACAGACATTATTTAAAAGAGTTAGCGTGTTTTTGGGAATTCCTGCCATCTATACCGCCATCGGCAAGGCTAAAATCCCTTGGTATTTTCGCTGGTTTAACCGCATTCGTCTATTTGTTAGCGGAGCAGCTCCTCTTGCAAAACAAACTATCGACGACTTTAAGTTAAAATTCCCTCGCGCAACACTGGTTGAAGGATACGGTCTTAGCGAGTGTTCTCCGATAGTTGCGGCAAATTTATTTGATAAACAAAAGCCTATGAGCGTTGGTCTGCCGCTTGATGGGTATGAGGTAAAGATCGTAAATGACGAGATGATGGAGCTTCCTGTGGGCGAGATCGGCGAGATCATTGTTAGGGGTGATTGTGTTATGCAAGGATATCTTGGGTTGCCAACAGCAAATGATGAGACGATACTAAACGGCTGGTTGCGCACTGGAGATCTTGGTAAGGTTGATGACGAGGGCTTTATCTATATAGTCGATCGCAAAAAAGATCTTATCATATCAAAGGGTATAAATATCTATCCACGTGAGATCGAAGAGGTGCTTTATAAACTAGACGAAGTTGAGGCGGCAGCTGTTATAGGCGTTAGAGACACTCATGCAGATGAGGAAGTTGTGGCATTTATCCAGTTAAAAGATGGCATGGACCTTGATGAAAAAGCGGTTCGAGCGTATCTTAAAAAACACCTTGCGAATTTTAAAATACCTAAGAACATCTACTTTGCCGAAGAGCTTCCTAGAAATGCTACTGGCAAGGTGTTAAAACGCGTTTTAAAAGAGCAGATAAAGGATAAAATTTAGTGCAGTATTTGCTTGATTTTCTTAATTCCGACATTAAAAAAAGTAAAATTTATACTCTTATAAAGTGTAATATCGACGAAGCTAAAATTCTAAGACATTTAAGTAGAATTTATATAGACGGTATAGCTAGCATTAGCGTATATGACGTGCTTTGCGCTGTTTATACGTCTGAGAGTTTTAAACATCTCGAACATCTTAAAGATATAAAGTCACTACTGGATTATGGTTGGATAGCACAAAGTTATAGTATATTTAAAAGCTCGGAAAATATAACAAAAACAAATCACATAAATTTGCTATCTTTGCTTCACTGTGAAATTTCACTTTCGCCGTCGTTTTTAAAAATTTTACAAGATGGAAATATCAGCATAGAACTTCCAAGTCAAAGTGCGTATGAAGATCATTTAGAATATCTAAAAGATCAGTTCTTGCGTATAGAGCTTTATGCTAAAATTTCAATGTTTCAAAACGAAGCCAAAGATGCAAAAATCCGCATAAAACAGCAGATAGGCGAGCTTGAGATCCGTATAAAAGAGCGCATGGAACTTAGCAAAACACCTATAAAAATAGAGCAAATTTTTAAAGAAAATGCACTTGAACCAAAAGAACAGTTGATATTTTTAGCTCTTTTAAAAGAGGAGTATGCAGGGGATTTTGAAAACGGTCGCGACCTAAATACACTCATGAATCTCGTAAGTGACAATGAATTTGAACGTATAAAAAACAGATCTTTGCTCGAAGAGGGCGCAAGGCTTATCGAAAACGGCTTGATAGAGTATGATGAGGTATTAAACGCCTTTGGCAATGTTAGTAGAAATTTCTTTATCAACGAAGAGATTTTGCAAAGCATAATGCACCCGCAAAGCGAAAAAGTAAGCAAAAAACTTAAGCTTGAAAGTCTTGTAAAAGAGCAAGAAATTTTTGAACTCATAGAGCCAAGCTCAAGCATAGACGATGTTGTGTTAAGTGACAATACCAAAGAGCTTCTTAGTGCTATACTAAAACAACTTGATAAAAAAGTCCTTGCAAGGCTTTCTAGTTGGGGCATAAAAACTCGTCGCGGCATAGACGCTAAGATCGTATTTTACGGAGAGCCCGGCACCGGTAAAACCATGAGTGCGATGGGGCTTGCAAAAAGCCTTAAGAAGCAGATCTTAAGTTTTGACTGCTCTAAAATTTTAAGTAAATATGTTGGCGAAAGCGAACAAAATGTTAGAAAAATTTTTGACACATACAAAGAAATTTGCAAAAAAAGCAAGAGTGAGCCCGTGTTGCTTTTAAATGAGGCTGACCAGTTTTTAAGCGCACGTGTAGAAAGCGGTAGCGGAACCGAAAAAATGTATAACCAAATGCAAAATATATTTTTAGAGCAGATTGAGAGATTTGAAGGTGTTTTGATAGCTACGACAAATTTTTTGCAAAGCTTTGATAGTGCGTTTTCAAGAAGATTTGACTATAAGATAGAATTTAAAAAGCCTGATTTTAAAGCTAGACTTACCATTTGGCGTAAAATTTTACCCGAAAATGCAAGCTTTGAAGAGAATTTTGATATAGAAAAATTAGCGGAGTTTAATTTAAGCGGCGCGCAAATCGTTCTAGTATTAAAAAACACAGCACTAAAAGTCGCAGCTAGAGATGATGGAATTTTTACCTTTAACGACTTTAAAACAACAATTGATCGTGAGCTAAGTTCGGCATTTGGCGAAGATAAAAAAGTAGGACTTTTATAGCCTTACTTTTATACTCTTTTGCCCATTATCAAAACATCGGCGATAAATTCTTGCATGTCGCAAACTTGTGGCAGTAGTCCAAATTTTTCAAAGCCAAATTTATTAAAAAGCGAGATGCTTGGTTTATTGTGAGCGAAGATAAGGGCTAAGATAGTTTTTATGCCAAGGCTTGGAGCGATATCAAGCATAAAAGCAAGTAGCTTTGAGCCAATTCCTGATTGCCTAGCATTTTTGTCAACATAAATGCTAATTTCCGCGGTTATATCATAGGCAGACCTCTTGTAAAAGTCGCTAAAGCTTCCCCACGCAACAACGCTGTTTTCAAGCTTTAGGACAAATATCGGACGAGTTTTAGAGTGCGCGTCAAACCACTCTTGGCGCGAAGCTATACTAACGGGAGTTAGGTCGGCAGTTGCATTTTTGGTGGCTATATTTTGGTTGTAAATTTCCGTTATCTTTGCCAAGTCATCTTGTGTTGCGTGCAAAATTTCCATATTTTTTCCTTTAACGGCAATTGTTTTTAGCCAAGTAAAATTTGTAAAAAGTCGAAATTTAAAGGCTTTTTAACTATTTATCTGTGCTAAAATTTCCTGTGTTTTTTCAAATTCAAAAGCCTCGTCAGAGTCTTGTTTTAAGAAATTTTCCATGTATTCTTTTTTAGATATAGCAAGGTCAAGCTCCTTGTCGCTACCTCTTTGATATGCGCCGATACGAAGCAGGACTTCATTTTCTTTTAGGAGTGAATAAAGACGTTTAAATTTCATGGCATTTTGACGATGTTCTTTGGTTATGACATCGCCCATGACGCGAGAGGCAGAGTTTTGGATATTTATTGGCGGATAAATTCCAAAGTCTGTTAGCTCGCGGCTAAGCACGATATGTCCGTCAAGTATCGAACGACTTTGATCGGCTATAGGGTCGCTCATATCATCGCCCTCAACTAGCACTGTAAAAAATGCCGTGATCGAGCCCTTGCCCTCCTCTTTGCCTGCGCGCTCCATGAGTTGAGGAAGTAGCGTAAGCGAGCTTGGTGGATATCCTTTTGAGGTTGGCGGTTCGCCAAGGCTTAGCCCGATCTCTCGTTGTGCCATGGCAAAACGGGTTACGCTATCCATGATAAAAAGCACATCGTTGCCTTGCTCTTTAAAATACTCAGCCACGCTCATTGCGCAAAATGCACCGTATTTTCGCATAAGTGAGCTATCATCGCTGGTTGCCACGACGATAACTGTTCCGCTTAGATCTCCACCTAGGTTTTTTTCTATAAATTCAGGCACTTCGCGTCCGCGCTCTCCGATAAGTGCTACTACTTTTATGGGCGCTTGAGTATTTTTTACTATCATACCCATTAGCGTGCTTTTGCCAACCCCAGAACCTGCAAAAATTCCAAGTTTTTGCCCTTTACCGCATGTTAAAAGACCGTCTATACTCTTTATCCCAACACTAAAAGGTTCGTTTATAAGCCCTCGCTTCATAGCGTCTATAGGGGATTTCATTATGGGTGCAAATTCGCTCATATCAAGAGCTCCTTTGCCGTCTATGGGACGCATAAACGGATCTACTACGCGCCCAAGCAGTGCTTTGCCAACCGTGATATTCATACCCTGATCGCTGCCATAGACAAAGTCGCCTATCTTAAAACCCTCAACAAAACCAAACGGGCTAACGTAAGCCTCGCCGGTTTTTATCTGTGTAACCATGCCGATTTCGCTTTTGCTTTTATCTTTTGCAACGATACGGACGATATCTCCGATACTTGGGCGAAGTCCGGTTATTTGTATGGTTGTAGCAGTTATCTTTGTTATAACGCCAAAGGTGTTAGAAAGAGAGATATTGTCGTTTTTTAGCTTTGATTTTAGGCGTTCTAAGCTCAAAAGTGAGTTTCCCTTGGTGAGTTTATAAGCGAGAAAAATTCCCGTCTAGTGCCCTCGTTTTTGATAAAACATCCGCGAAGAGCCGACGTGGTAGTGGTTGAATTTATCTTTTGCACGCCCCTCATTTCAACACACATGTGTCTAGCCTCGACAACTACACCCACGCCTTTTGGCGCGATAACTTCCTCAAGAGCCTGAGCTATTTGCTCGGTCATTTGTTCTTGGATCTGAAGTCTTCTGGCATAGATATTTACCATGCGAGGAATTTTAGAAAGCCCCACAACCTTACCGTTTGGTATATATGCCACATGTACGCGGCCGATTATAGGAAGTAGGTGATGTTCGCAAAGGCTGTAAAATTCGATATTTCTAATAAGTACCATTTCATTGTTTGAACTTGTAAAAAGCGCATCGTTTAATACTGTTTTTGGGTCTTGTTCGTAGCCGCTGGTTAGAAATTTAAACGCCTTATAGACGCGTTCAGGGGTCTTAAGTAACCCCTCGCGATTTGTATCTTCTCCGATGATTTGTAGTATATTTTTTACTGAGTTTTCAAAACTTTCTTGCATAAAATTCTCCAAAATTTTTAAAAAGATCATTTTATATAAAAACGCCTTTGTGATCTATAAAATTTAGTAATTTATACTATAAATAAGGAAAAATTTGATATATTTTAGACTAAATTTTTGTAAATAAAAGGAAATAAATGCAAATCGACTCAAAACAACTTGATAGCGTTAACGTAGAAGTAAACGCAAAAGTATCAAACGACGAAGTTAAAGCTAAGGTTGAAAAACTAGCTAAACAAGCGTCTAAAAGCATGAAAGTGGATGGTTTTAGAAAAGGACATGTTCCTACCGCTGTTGTATTAAAACGCTATGAAAAAGAACTAACAGGCGACGCTGAGCAAGAGATTTTAAGAGATATAGTAAATGAAGCAGTAAAGCAAGCTGGTAAAAAAGCAGACGATATCATCGGCGAGCCAAGTGTTTCTAAATTTGATAAAAACGACGATAGCCTTGATGTAGAGATGACTGTTTCTTTCAAACCAAATGTAGATGTAAGTGGATATGAGGAGCTTATACCTGATTTTGCAACTCCACGCGTGCTTAAAAAAGATATCGACGAGAAGAAAAACGAGCTTTTAAAGATGATGGCTCCACTTGAAAAAGTAGAAGCTGATAGAGAGCTTGCAAATGGGGATTTTGCTAAATTTGACTTTGAGGGCTTTGTTGACGGTGAAGCGTTTGACGGCGGTAAGGCCGAAGGCTACGTGCTTGAGATAGGCTCTGGTCAGTTCATCCCTGGTTTTGAAGATGGCATGGTGGGTCTAAAAGTAGGACAAGAGCGCGATGTTGAGGTAAAATTCCCTGATAATTACGGTGCTGCTCATTTAGCCGGCAAACCTGCGGTGTTTAAAGTAAAACTACTTGAGATCCAAGAGCGCAAAGTGCCTGAAAATATAGATGAGCAAACACTAAAAGCTATAATGCCAAACGAGGAAAATCCAACCGAAGAGCTACTTGAAGAGCGTATAAAAGACCAAATTCGCCAAGAGAAAATTTTTAACCTTATAAGCGAAGAGTTAAAGCCTAAATTTGCAGAAGCGGTAGTTGAGAAATTCCATTTTGATATACCAAAAAATATCGTTGAGCAAGAGATAGATATGCAGTTTAGAAACGCATGGGCTGGTTTTAGCGAAGAAGAGATGAAAACATTTAGAGAAGATCGTGATGCAGTTGTTAAAAAGCGTGACGAATACCGCGAAGATGCTCAAAAAAGTGTTCGCTTGACATTTATTATTGATGAGCTAGCTCGTGTTAGAAATGTAAAAATCAGCGACCAAGAAGTTGTTCAAGCTGTGTATTTTGAAGCTTATAGAAGTGGACGTGATCCTAAACAACACCTTGAGATGTATAGAGCGCAAGGTATGCTTCCTGCTATAAAAATGTCAATGATCGAAGAGAAATTATTTAACGAAATGTTTAATAAAGAGGATAAAAAAGCCAAAAAAGAGAAGGCTGAGTAATGAGCTATTATGTTCCTGTCGTAGTTGAGAGAACAAGCAGGGGTGAGAGAAGTTATGACATCTACTCTCGCTTGTTAAAAGATAGGATCGTTATGCTAAGCGGAGAGATAGAAGACGGCATGGCTGCTTCTATCGTCGCTCAGCTTTTGTTTTTAGAAGCAGAAGATCCTGAAAAAGATATATACCTATATATAAATTCACCCGGTGGTGTTATAACTAGCGGATTTAGTATATATGATACGATGAACTATATAAAGCCTGACGTTTGCACGATTTGTATCGGTCAAGCAGCATCTATGGGTGCGTTTTTGTTAAGTTGCGGTGCTCCAGGAAAAAGATATGCTTTACCAAATTCACGTATAATGATACATCAGCCTTTAGGCGGTGCTAGAGGTCAGGCAACCGATATAGAAATTCACGCGCGTGAAATTTTACGCTTGAAAGAAATTTTAAACGATACTTTGGCTAAAAATACCGGTCAAAAGTTATCAAAAATAGCAAAAGATACCGAACGAGATCTTTTTATGAGCGCACAAGAAGCTAAAGATTATGGTCTTATCGATAAAATTTTGGAGAAAAGCTTTAAATAGGAAAAGGCTATGATAAAGATAGATAGTGCTCCCGCCCCTGAAAATAAAATGGCCATTAGAAGACCGGGGCTGAAAAAGAAAAACGATATAAACGAATTTTCAGAAAGCGTTTTGCGAGGATTAGCCGCCGATAATGTCCCCTCTATCCCAAGCAATTATCTTATATATTTTGAAAAGATGCTTGATGATCAGCCGGAAGAATTTAAAAAACATGTCGGCGAGGCTATACAGTCGCAACACGAAGGCGTAGCAAAAGATATCGAGAGTAACTTTCGCATAGAAAAAGAAGTTAGACAAAGTCTTATGCAGATAAAAGGCATGCTTCAGTCTATAGTTCTCATATATAAAAATTTAAACGTTATGAAAGGCATCATGCGTAGGCATGTCGATAGCCTTGATAATAACGTAAATTTACTTGCCGTCCAAAATGTCTTAAATGGCTTTAACTCCGATCTCTCAAAGTTAAACAACCTAATGGATAAGCATATTGAGGTTATAAAGGCTAACTACGAAGAGATCGGCAAGATGTTTAAAGTCATCGAAGAAAGATCGATACACGACATAGCCTATGATGTTTATAATAAAAAATTCTTTATATCAACGCTTCAAGATGAGATAGATGCGGTTAAAAGATACGGATATAACTCATCATTCTTGTTTTTAAAGGTTAGGGACGAATTTTTAGGCCAAGTAAAAAGCCTAAAAGAGCAAAATAATATCTTTAAAACCATCGCTCAACTTTTGCTAAGAACATCAAGAAGAAGCGATATAGTGGCTCATTACGGAGATGGCTGTTTTGCTATGGTTATGAAATACACAGACGAAAACGGCGCAAAGCTTGCGTGTAGCAGGATAGCTTCTATGCTTTCAAATGTTCCTTGTAGGCTAGGTGATAGCGAGTATAAACTCGATGTTCAGATCGTGGCCAGCTTGCTTTCAAAAAACAAAACCATAGAAGAAACCGTATCAAGAGCATTAGATAAATTATACGAAAACAGCACAGATGAACAGCCTGTATTTTTAACTAACGAATCGGAGTAATTTTGATCTTAGAAATTTTATCTTATCCAAACAAAAAACTTTACGAAGTCTCTTCTGAAGTAGTTGAATTTGACGAGAAGTTACATGAGCTACTTGATGATATGTATGAAACCATGATAGCAAAAGAGGGTATAGGTCTAGCTGCTATACAAGTGGGCGTTGCAAAGCGTGTTTTGATCATAAATTTAGTAAATGAAGAGGGTATCCAGGATAAGACAGATCTACTTGAAGTGATAAATCCCAAATTTGAGCTAAAGCAGGGCGAATGCGTCTATCAAGAGGGTTGTCTTAGCGTTCCTGGTTTTTACGAGGATGTAAAGAGAGCGGAATTTGTAAAAGTATCGTATCAAGATCGTTTTGGCAATGCTCAAAGCATCGAAGCTGACGGGCTTTTAGCGATCGCGCTTCAACACGAAAACGACCATCTTGAAGGTCATCTTTTTATCGAGAAAATAGGCTTTAATAAGCGAAAGAGATTTGATAAAGAATACAAAGAAGCGCAAAAAACTTCATCTACCAAAAATAAATCCGAGCGAAAAATTCGCCATCAAGATGACAAATAGCCTTAAAATATCTAAATTTTAGATATTTTAAGGCGGACTTTGAAATTTACCAAGAAAGGAAGATGTTGAAATCTCTAAAATGCGCCGCATATAGCGACGGTCTAAAGATAATTGAAGTAGAATCAACATTTTCAAGAGGGCTTCCTGGATTTAGCATAGTGGGACTTGCGGGTGCTAGCATAAAAGAGAGTGCAGAGCGAGTTAAAGCCGCACTTCTTGCGTTAAATTTTAGCTTTCCCGCACAAAAAATCACCATAAATTTATCTCCGTCAGACCTTCCTAAGTCTGGCTCGCATTTTGACCTTGCCATCGCTCTTTTGATAGCCCTTCAAAAATCGCCAAATCTTGATAAAATTTTTGTTTTTGGAGAGCTTGGACTTGACGGAAGTATTAAAAATACCGCAAATTTATTTTCCATTTTATTGTTTTTAAGTACAAGCGTTAGCAGGGCAAAAGTGCTTGTGCCACACGAGATAGCGCAAAAAGCCTCAATGATACCAAATCTTGAAATTTACGGCGTATCAAATTTAAAAGAAGCTATAAATTTTTTTCAAGATGACGAGTTTGCAAGTAGTTGTGTTTTTAAAAACTCACATCCTCTCTTTCAAAACGTAATTGATATAAACGGCGAAAGCTATGTTCCTAATCAAAATTTTGAGCTTGATTTTAGTGATGTTTTGGGGCAAAGTAGAGCAAAGAGAGCTTGCTTGATCGCGGCAGTCGGCATGCACAACATCATCTTTGAAGGAAGCCCCGGATGTGGCAAAAGTATGTGTGCAAAACGACTTGTTTACATACTTCCACCGCAAAGTTTAAGTGAAATTTTAAACACTGCCGCATATCGTTCGTTAAGTTTACAAGATAGCGAATTTAGCGCTCTTAGGGTTTTTAGAGCGCCTCATCACACAAGCACCAAAAGCTCGATATTTGGCGGAGGATCTAGTGTTGCAAAGATCGGAGAAGCAGCTCTTGCAAATGCCGGAGTGCTTTTTTTTGATGAGTTTGTTCACTTTCCAAAACAGATCATCGAAAGTCTTCGCGAACCACTAGAAGATCATAAAATTCATATCTCGCGCGTAAATTCTAAGATAACTTACGATACTAAATTTTTATTTGCGGCTGCTCTTAATCCATGCCCTTGCGGAAATTTACTCTCACAGGAGTTAAACTGCAGATGTAGTGAAAACGAGATAAAAAACTATAAATCTAGACTCTCAGAGCCTATACTTGACCGCATGGATTTATACGTGCAAATGGAAGAAGTTAGTAAAGACGACCGCAGTGATATCACCTCAAAACAGATGAGCGATCTTGTCTTAAAGGCATTTAAATTTCAAAAAATGCGCGGGCAAGCGGAGCTAAATGGCAAACTAAGCGACGCTGATATTGCTAAGTTTTGTCTTTGCGATGATGTAGCAAAAGAGATTTTAAACACTGCTGTATCAAGATATCATCTCTCGCAACGTGCCATAAAAAAGGTTTTAAAAGTGGCTAGAAGTATTGCTGACTTAGAGCAAAGTAAACTTATACAAAAAGCACATATCTTAGAGGCTTTAAGCTTTAGAGCAAGGAGTTAGAGTGAAAAAGCTATTTGTCCAAACAAACGAACTTGATGAACGAGCGACGCTGGAGCTAGGACTTAGTGGCGAAATTTTAATGGAAAATGCTGCTAGTAAGATAGCAAATTTAATAAGAAAGAAATTTAAAAAAGGCTCTAAAATCTTAGGCGTAGCAGGTAGCGGCAATAACGGTGCCGATGTGATAGCCGCGCTTAGAATGCTTTACGGAGATTATGATACGGAAATTTTTCTTTGCAAAGAGGAGCTTGGAGAGCTAGCCAAAAAGCAATTTTTAGCCGCGCAAAAGGTCGGCGTTAAAAGAATTTACGAGATAGAAGGCTTTAAAAGCGGCACTCATTTGATAAAAGACGACAAATTTATACCGACAAAAAAGCAAAATATAAAATGCGTGATAGATGGAATATTCGGCTCGGGACTAAGCAGGGAGCTAGACGATGGGTATATTGAGATAATCAATGCTTTAAATGATATAAAATCTTATAAAATAGCCTGCGACGTGCCAAGCGGACTAGATAAAAACGGTAAAATTTTAGGGGCATGTTTTAGGGCGGATGTTACCGTAACCATGGGAGCTAGAAAGCTAGGGCTCTACTCTGATGCGGCAAAGAATTTCACCGGTAAGATCAAAGTTGCCAGGCTTGGCGTTAGTGATAAAATTTTCCAAACGCAAACACAAAATTTCTTACTTGAAAAATCCGATATGAAACTTCCATTTAGGGATGATAAAAATGTAAATAAAGGAAATTTCGGCCATATTTTTGTTATGGTAGGCGAGCATGAGGGTGCGGCTAGGATGTCGGCACTAGCCGCTAGTGCGATGGGCGCAGGGCTTGTTAGTGTGATAAGCGATGAGAAGATTTTAACGCTTGATGATAAGCTAATGCAAAGCAAGGATGTAAGCGAGAAAATGAATGCCGGAGCCGTTGGCATGGGACTTGGCAAACAAGGGATACAAAAGCTTGATTTTGAAGTGCTTAAGCGCAAGTCGCTTGTTTTAGACGCTGATATGTGCCACGAGCCTCGCACGATAGAGCTTTTAAGGGCAAACAAAAATATAGTTATCACGCCTCATCCCAAAGAGTTTAGCTCGCTTTTAAATTTGGCTGGATTTGGGGAGCTTGAGGTTGGCAAGATACAAGAGGATCGCTTTTGTTTGGCTAGGAAATTTAGCCTTGAGTTTAAATGTGTCCTCTTACTTAAAGGTGCAAATACGATAATCGCGCAAGATGGTAAAATTTACGTCATGAGATACGGCACGAGCGCACTAGCAAAGGGCGGTAGTGGAGATGTGCTTTCGGGTCTTATAGTAGGGCTTTTGGCGCAAGGCTACACTCCGCTTGATGCGGCGATAACGGCTAGCTTGGCTCATGCTTTATCTGCTCGCAAATTTAAGGCTGCCAACTACGCGCTAAGTCCAAAAGATATCATAAAGGGGGTAAAATGCTTACGAAAAAAATAGCCATACTTTTTAGTGGATCAGGGTCAAATTTAGAGGCGATTTTAAGCAAGGTTCATGGGAAAATTTTTAACGGCGTTAAGCTTGAGGTCGTGCTTACTTTATCAAATAAAGCCGACGCTTATGGCGTACAAAGAGCAAGAAAATACGGGCTTGAAAGCGTCATTATAGAAAATAAAAATTTTAACTCCCGTGAAGAATTCGACACCGCTCTTGTAAAGGAGATTGAAAAATACGATGTTGATCTGGTTGTTTTGGCTGGATTTATGCGAATTTTAACAAGTGTTTTTACTTCTAAGATCAAAGCTATCAACCTTCACCCATCGCTTTTGCCATTATTTAAGGGTGCTCACGCCATCAAAGAGAGCTTTGAGAGCGATATGCAAGTAGGCGGTGTTAGCGTGCATTGGGTTAGCGAGGAGTTAGACGGTGGTAAGATCATCGCGCAAAGAGCCTTTGAACGCGAAAATCAAATGAGTTTTGAAGCCTGGGAGGGTAAAATTCACGCTTTAGAGCATGAAATTTTACCCGAAAGTATAATAAAAATTTTATCTAAAAATGAAAAATAAAGGAAGTAGATGACGTATTTTCAGTGTGATTACGCAAGTGGAGCACATCCAAAGGTTGTAGAAAGCTTGATCGTTACAAATGAAGACCAGACGTTAGGATACGGGGATGATAAATACTGTCAAAGCGCAGCGCAAAAGATAAAAGAGGCATGCGCGCAACCAAATGCACAGATTCATTTTTTAATCGGCGGTACGCAAACCAACTCAACCGTTATTACATCCATACTTCGCCCACATCAAGGTGTTATCTCGGCCCATAGCGGTCATATCGCGGTACATGAAACAGGGGCGATAGAGGCTGGTGGGCACAAGGTATTAACACTGGATGCGATAGATGGCAAGATCACAGCCGAGCAGGTAAAAGAGTGTTACATGCAACACAAGATCGATCCGTCAAGAGGTCACACTGTCCAGCCGGGCATGGTTTATATATCATTTCCAACTGAAAGCGGCACACTGTATACAAAAGAGGAGCTAACAAGACTTTATGAAGTTTGCAAAGAGTTAAATTTACCGCTTTTTATCGACGGAGCAAGACTTGGTTATGGTTTGATGAGCCAGTACTGTGATGTTAGCTTAAAAGATATCGCAAATTTATGCGATGTGTTTTACATAGGAGGAACTAAGTGCGGTTCGTTATTTGGCGAGGCAGTTGTTATCGTTAACGACGCTTTAAAGCGTGACTTTCGCTATATCATGAAGCAACGTGGCGCACTTTTGGCTAAAGGCAGGATGCTAGGTGTTCAGTTTGATGCGTTATTTACTGATGAACTTTATTTTAAAATTTGCAAAGATGCCGTCAAATACGCGCTTATGATAAGAAAAGCCTTTGAAGAAAAGGGTGTAGAGGTCATGGCAAATTCCACGACAAATCAGCAATTTTTCGCGATAAGCGACGAGTGGCTTGAAATTTTAAGTAAAAAATACGTCTTTGCATTTTTCTACAAATTGCCTGATGGACGAAATTTTATTAGAATTTGCACGAGTTGGGCTAGTAAAGAAGAGGAAGTTTTAAGTCTTATAGAAGACATCAGATCGCTATAAATTTACTTGTTTGATGTATAATCGCGTTTTTAAATTTAAACCATAAGGAAAAAGATGTTTGAATGGATGAGTTCACCCGAGGCGTGGATAGCGCTTTTGACGCTTACGGGGCTTGAGATAGTTTTGGGTATAGATAATATCATTTTTATAGCGATCCTTGTAGGCAAGTTGCCCGCGCATCAGCGAGATAAGGCGCGTATTATAGGTCTTGCATTTGCGATGATTACTAGAATTTTGCTTCTTCTTTCGTTATTTTGGATCATGAAGCTTACAAAGCCGCTCTTTAGCATGTTTGACTTTACGATAACGGGGCGAGACTTGGTGCTAATTATCGGCGGCTTGTTTTTAATAGCCAAATCAACCCTTGAAATTCACTCAAATGTCGTAGGTGAGCAGCATGAAGAAAAGATCGTCAAAGCGGCGGGATTTACTTTAACTATTATTGAGATTGGTATTTTGGATATTGTATTTTCTCTTGATAGTGTTATTACTGCGGTTGGCATGGCAAATCATATCGAGATCATGATCTTAGCTGTTATTATAGCTGTTGGAGTGATGATGTTTGCCTCAAAGTCTATTTCTGACTTTGTTGATAATAACCCGACTATTAAAATTTTGGCTCTAGCATTTTTGATCCTTATCGGTTTTACGCTAGTTGGAGAAGGACTTGGACTTCACGTGCCAAAAGGCTATATTTATTTTGCGATGGCATTTTCGTTATCGGTTGAGCTTATCAATATATATGCTAGAAAAAAACAAGAGCAAATTAAACATTAAAATTTATAGTAAAAGGCGGTTTTTCCGCCTTTAAAATTAAACCATGAACCTCACAAAAGACCCTATAAACAAACTCATCGTTTCTCTTGCTACTCCAGCGGCTTTAGCTATGCTTTTTAATACTATCTATAATGCCACCGGGACATTTTTTGCTGCTAAAATTTCAACTTCAGCTACGGCGGGGCTTTCCATGAGCTTTTTGCTCTATCTTAGCGTTGTCGGTATGGGGCTTGGTTTTGGTTCGGCATTATCGGCGCTTATCGGCAATGCACTTGGGGCCAACAAGCTCTTCTTGGCTAAAATTTACGCCCAAAAAGGGGCGGTTTTTGTATTGATATTTGCTATTTTTATGGGGAGTTTGGGTTATACGGTAGCGCCTAAATTTCTTGTGTTTTTAGGAGCAAATGAGGAGTTTTTAACAGAGGCACTTGAGTATATACGAGTGATATTTGTCGCTTCGCCGTTTTTCTTATCTATAAAGGCTCTTAACGGTATTTTGATCGCTCTTGGCGATACAAAAAGCCTTAGAAATTGGCTGTTTTTTGGTATTTTTATAAATATTGGGCTTTGTTTCGTTTTTGTGAAGATGTTAAATTTGGGCGTTGCAAGCATTGCTTTTTCTACCGCGTTTGTGCAGTTTATGGGGTGTATTTTTTTATTTAAGAAGATATATAAAAGTGGCATGATAAATTTTGAAAATATGAGAAATTTCTTGCCTGATATTAGAATTTATAAAAAAATTTTAAATCAAGCATTTCCTGCTTGCCTAAACTATCTTTCAATGTCGCTTGGCGGTCTTGTTTTGCTTAAATTTATAAGCTACTACGGCACTGATGCTGTTGCAGGATATGGTGTAGCACTTCGTATCGAGCAGCTTACCACTCTTCCTACTATCGGTATCGCTGCGGCAGTTTTGAGTATCGTTTCTCGTAACTACGGAGCAAGAAAGCACGATCGCGTTTTGCTTTGTTATAAAAATGCGATTAAAATTTTGCTTTTACTTTTTGTATTTGCGGCAATGTTTTTGATATTTGTCGCACCTAGGGTTATTTCATTTTTTGACATAAATGACAGCGCCACGGCAATTGCTAAGGGTTACTTGCTAATTAGCGCTTTTAGCTTTTTAGGCTATGGCGTTATGAATATCTCAGGAAGCGTTCTTCAAGCGGTTAAAAAGCCAAAAATGGTTTTTGTATTAAACGCAACAAGGCAACTGATCTTGCAAAGCGTTGCCTATAGTACGGTTATTTATGTTTTAAAAGGCACGATAGAGCATATCTGGATAGCGATGTTTATAAATGTCTATTTTACGGCCTTGTGCTTTGCTTGTGTTAGTGTTTATGTGTTAAAACGTAAAATGCAAGGTGATGGCTATTGAAATTTGAGTTATAATGCTCAAAGTAGAAAATTTGATAAAAATATTTTGATTACTTTAAGCGTAAATTTATTGACATTAAAATACTTTTTAGCTAAAATAGCACTTTTTAATGAGGTAGTGGCAAATGCTCACAACTCAGGCGGGGTGTAGCGCAGTCTGGTTAGCGCATCTGGTTTGGGACCAGAGGGTCGAAGGTTCGAATCCTTTCACCCCGACCACTTTGAAATGGTGAGTGTAGCTCAGTCGGTTAGAGCATCAGATTGTGGTCCTGAGGGTCGTGGGTTCGATTCCCATCACTCACCCCATTTTGGGCGCTCGTAGCTCAATTGGATAGAGCGACAGACTTCGGATCTGTAGGTTATGGGTTCGACTCCTATCGGGCGCGCCACGTTATTTCATATGCGCTCATAGCTCAGCTGGATAGAGCAACGGCCTTCTAAGCCGTAGGCCTCAGGTTCGAATCCTGATGGGCGTACCATTTTTGGTTTATTTAAGTTTATTTTAGATAAACTACGATTTCTTTCTTGCGGATGTGGTGAAATTGGCAGACACGCCAGACTTAGGATCTGGTGCTTCACGGCGTGGAGGTTCAAGTCCTCTCATCCGCACCACTTTTATTCTATAAATATTTGCTTACAAAGTACAAGGTTTTTATTAAAACAATATGTAATGTAAAATATAGATTTATAAAATAACATAAAAACTATAATTTTTATAAATCTAACATTAACTTACACTAAAAATTTACTTGCTATACTGATGATGGCTGTTTGTGATTTTAAGATATTTTGCGTTTTAAGTGAGTATTGGTTTTGAAGTTTTAAGCTCTCTTCCGGAGCAAATCCACCTTCTGGTCCTATAAGTAGTAGCTCGTTTGAGTATTTTTCTAGACTTTTGCCGTTAAAATTTATAGCTGCAACGTTTTGATAAACATCTAAAAATTCATCCAAGCTGTTATAAATTTCAAACTCCATTAGCGTTGATCTACCGCTTTGCTCGCAAGATAGGGCGCAAATATATTCTAAACGCTCAAAATCTATTTTAAAATTTGCTTGAGAAAATTTAGTATAAACAAAGATGAGTTTGCCAACACCTAGCTCATTTAAAAATGGCAATGCCTTTTCTATCGTTTTTGGATCTACGACAGCCCAAGCGATGCTAAAGTCATACACAACTTTAGGCACGCTACTTGTAAACACAAGCTCTAAAATAGCGCTTCTTCTGTCAAACTCTATGATCTCGTATAAATAATCCTTGCCGTCTTTTAAATTTCTAAAGCTTACCCTGTCGCCTTTGATATTTCTTCGCGCTTTTAGATGTAAAAAAGTTTCATTTACAACCTTTAGTTGTTCACATCCTGCGCGCTCATCGTATAAAAATTTCATTTAAAACCCCGCAAAGATCAAGATACTAATATCGGCTATGCCCTTAAAAAGCGCAAATCGTCTAAATTTGACCAAATTTCCCTCTCTTTGGTATCGTTTAAGGCGTTTGTAGCCTATGGCGCTTAATGCTATGAGTGCAAAAATACCAAGAACCATCTTTAAAACATGCAAATTTACGATGAAATTTAAAACACTTAAAAGCACAAGCCCCGTAAAAAATATCGCTGCCAAAAATGCGTGATAAATGGGTAAAAAGTAACGAATTCTAAGCGAATAGTTTTTATTATTTATGCCAAATTGCGTAAGAAAAAGATAGATGCAAACAAGTGATAGTAAAACATGCATAAAACCTTGATGAAGCGGCAAGGTGTATGCGTAAAGCCCTAGTAAGTGTTCGTTCATGCTCTGCTCATTACTTACTTTGTGGGTTGTTTTGATTGCTTTCGATGGCAGGCTCTGGAGGCAAGGTCTCGTCTATAGTGACATTTGCGTCAAGTGCTGATATCGGCACATCGGTAGGCATGGTGTCGTTCTGTGTGGCAAATTCTACCTTCTTTTCTTCACAGCCACTAAGCCCAAACACCAAAAGTGCACAAAAGGCTAAAAATTTCATAAATTTCATCAAACATCCTTTGGATTTATGATCGGTTTTTTTAGTTTTATTTTCTCAAATAGCTCTTTATCTTCCCATTCTTCTATGATGGATGGCGAAAATACAATATTGTCTAAGCTTATATCGCCCATGCACTCGTTATACGCGTCATCATAAAAGCACTGTGCATATCCTGTGTCGGTTTCGTGCACGATAACACTATGAAGTTTTACTTCGCGCTCTCCGTTGCTCATGACGGTGCTTTTTAAAAGCCTATCGATGATGACGAAAAATACCCTACAAAACTGCTCTGCTGATGGATTTACCGGTATGCTTATCCAGCGTTGCGAGTGCTTTTTAAGGTCGTTTTGATACTCTAGGTCATCTTTGTCGTATATCGTTGTGGCGTGATCGAAGCTGTCTATTATAGTTTTGATGTTTTGTTTCATGAGTCCAAAGTCATAAACCATGCCAGCGTTGTCTAAGAAATTTGAGCTAAGTAAAATTTCTGCTACATAGCTATGTCCGTGTATACTGGTTCTGCAACGTTTAGAGCTGCAAAATCTAACAATATGTGCATTTTCAAATTTAAACAGTTTTCGTATTATCATTAAACACCCTCTTTTTTATCCCAAATTCTTATATGTATGCGCTCTGAGTAGTTAAACCCATGCTTAATAGCAAAATTTGCCACCGCAAGAGCATTGCGTGATAGTTCATCTTGCTCAGCGCCCATGGGCATACACCAAACTTCGTTTTTATATATATTTAAAACTTGCAAAATTTGTTCCAAGTCATCACTTGTTGGCTTATGTAAAACAAACTTATAAAAGCTGTCTTTTGCGTTTTGGCATATTGACTTTATGGCGCTTTCGTTTATGCGCTTAGCTTTGCTTATACCACTGTTTGATAGTTTTATGCCAAGTGCAAAGTAGCAACTTCTATAAACTGGAAATTTATCAAAATCAATCTCTATCGTTGCGTTGGTTTCGAAATGAACTTCAAATTCTCGCCTCAAAAATTCACTTGTTAAATTTATAAAGTTCTCATCTTTATGATGTATAAGCGGTTCTCCGCCTGTCATGACGATGATAGGCTTAAATTTCAGATCCTTGCAGTATCTATCAACGATGGATAAAATTTCATCTTTACTAAATGTCTTAGCTTCAAAATGTCCGGTAAAAACAGCTCTTATCGTATCGCAACCGGTTAAAATTTCGCCTGTTTTTTGTGATTTGACTTTTACGTTAAAGCCCGCGCAGTTTAGGTTACAACCAAAAAATCTTAAAAATATCGCCAACCGCCCTTGAAATTTCCCTTCGCCTTGAATGCTCAAAAAGCTCTCGACAAGTCTAAGTCCACTCTGTGACATCAACCACCCGTTTGATAAAATGCGCGGCTTGAGGTTTCGTTTTGAGTTCCGACCGCCCATTTGTTTTTCTCTGGTTTGTTTTCTAAAACCTGTCTTAAAATTTCACTAGCGACTACGATGTCGCCTTTGCTTACGGCATCTTTGATACTAAGCGCATCTTCAAAATAAAGACAAGGTATAAGTAGTCCCTCCGCGCTTAGGCGTATGCGGTTGCAACTCTCGCAAAAGTCGTGTTTGTGTGGGTCTATGATGCCAAATTTATAGCCGTCTTCTAGTTTGTAAATAGAGGCTGGGGAATTTGGTAGTTTTTCGTCTTTTGTGATTTTGTATTTTTCTGAGATGATGGCTAAAATTTCATCACTTTTTAGCCCTTTTAAGTCATCTTTGGCGTGAGTATTTTCCATGTATTCGATGAAGCGAATTTGAGAGCCTCTAAATTTTGCAAACTCGAGCAAAGACACGAGCTCGTTATCGTTTATGCCTTTAAGCGCCACAGTGTTTAGCTTGACCTTTAATCCTGCGTCAAGAGCCGCTTCAAATCCCGCTAAAACTTCGTGTAAAATACCCTTTTGAGCGATAAATTTCGCCTTTTTTTCATCAAGTGTATCAAGCGACATGTTTATGCGTTTTAGCCCCGCATCTTTTAATCTTTTGGCGTAGTGGCGTAGCATAAAGCCGTTTGTCGTAAGCGCAAGATCGATGTCTGGTTTATAGTCGCTTATCATTTTTATAAATACGTCTAAGTCCTTACGCACGAGCGGTTCGCCGCCTGTTATACGTATCTTTGTTACACCTTGGTCAATGGCGACTTTGACAAATAAAAATAGTTCTTCAAATGTTAATAAATTCTCTTTTGGCATCCAGCTAAACGGGGTTGTCGGCATGCAGTATCTGCAACGAAAGTTACATCTTTGAGTTACTGATATGCGTAAATAATCAACCGTTCTGCCATACTTATCAACTAGCATAGTTTTACCTTATAAAGCCATAAAATGCTTTTTAAATTTAATATCATCATTATAAACTAAAACTTTTAAACCAATATAAAACACAAAAGGTTGATTTTGCCGTTATTTGCGAGGCATTGCTTGGACTCAAAGACTAAAATTTATCCTACTTAGGCTAGTTGATGTAGTTTAAGCACAAATTCTACTCGCCCAATTCCAAGTCTTAGGTCCTTTGCTATCATCTCGATACTTTTGCCGGAGTTAAACATACGCACTATCTGCTCTTCTTCATTTTGCGCGCTTGGGGTGATCTTGCCTATATCGCGAGTGCGCTCTTCTAAGTTATACATCCTGTCTTTTTGTTCGCTTGCAAACTCGTCTATCACGCGCTCTATGCTCTTTATCGCTTTTATGATCGGCACTATTTTTTCATTTAGATCGTTTTCAAGCTTTTTGCTAAGCTCTGATTTTAACTCTTCGTTGTCCTTTGTGTCGTCATCTTTAGAAAGAGGTAAATTTTCAATCTGCTTTTTGAGATTAAAATTTTCTTGCATAAGTCCTTCTATGGCTCTTTCGTAGCGAGTAAAGCGCCTATTGGCTTCATTTTCTTTTATTAGGATAAATGCTATTATGATAACTAAGACAACAACCAAGCCGCCGATGATGAAAAGATCCATTGTTTTCCTTTAAGAATTTGCCCTAAGCTCTCGTATCATAACACGCTCTCTTGATGTTACGTAAGCATCCCAGTCGCTAACGTCTTCTTCGTGCATATTTGTGATATAGGCGGTAGTTTTGTCAAGTGCATTTAGATACATCGCGATATTTCTTTTAGGAAATATCGGCATCAAAATTCTAGCGTAATACCGTCTTTTTGGCTCAAATTTCGGTTCACTTAGGCGTATATGTTCAAAGCCGATACCGTCTATCTTGGCGCTTTGAGCAAGGTCGATGTATTGCTTTTGTTCGTTTTTTATCACATCACTAAGCTCGTCTAATTTGCGGTGAAGCTCAACCAAAAGCGTTAGCATGACTTGGTCGCTCTCTTTTGTATCGCCACGCGACTTTACACGCTTTAGCCATGCTCCAAGCGGGTCTTCGTCGCTTGGGATTATGGAGTTAAATTCTTGCAAGAAGTCTATATTGCTAAGCTCATCAAGCTCAAATTTAATGTCTAGCGAAGCGGGTATTATGCGTATGTTGCTCATAGTGCACTCAATAAAACAAATACAAAAAACAAAATTCCAAGATAACCGTTTAGTGTGAAAAACGCACGATCTATCTTGCTAAAGTCTCGTCTTACGATACGATGTTCCATGAAAAGTATGACGCCGCTAACTACGATACCAAAAAATGCTAAAAATCCAAGCTGTGCCGCCCATACAAAAAGTAGCCAAAGTAGTGTCGCAACGACGTGAAATATAGCCGAGATAAACATTGTGGCTTTTTCGCCATATACCGAAGGTATGCTAAAAAGTCCCATTTTTTGGTCAAATTCTATATCCTGAAGTGAGTAAAGTAGGTCAAACCCTGCAACCCAAAACACAACTCCAAGACACAAAAGCACGCTCCAAAGCGGTATCTCGCCGCTTACCGCAACCGCTCCGGCGATAGGCGCAAGACCAAGGCAAAGCCCTAAAACAAGATGAGCTAACTCGCTAAATCTCTTAAATAAAGAGTAACCGGCTAAAATTCCAAGTATCGGAAAACTAAGCCAAAATGCGAGTGAGTTTATAAAATAAGCCGTGATGATAAAAACAGCTGCATTCGCGATGATAAAAAGCTCTAAATTTCTTCTTCCTACTCTGCCGTCTACACTTGGGCGATTTGCTGTGCGAGGGTTGAGCTTGTCGATATCTTCGTCCTTATATCGGTTGTAAGCCATAGCGAAATTTCTAGCACTTACGGCACATAAAATTCCTAAAACTAAAAGCCCAAATCCAAACCAAACACTGTCGTTTGTTTGTTTGCTAGCGACAACCATCGCCGTAAATATAAAAGGTAGAGCGAAAACCGAGTGCTTAAATACGATTAGTTCGCCGATATCTTGTAAAATTTTTATAAATTTTTTCATTTATCTTCCATTGTTAAATTTTCTCATTTTACTCTCTTTTGCTTTAAATTTAAATTTATATTGTTATAATGAAGCCATTTTAGCGCGTAAGGCAGGAAAATGTTTCACCAACTAGCCCTCATCGGCACGACTGCAAGCGGCAAGAGTTCGCTAGCTATACAAATCGCTCGTAAATTTAACGGAGTTATCTTAAGTCTTGATTCGCTTGCTTTGTATAAACAAATCGACATTGCAAGTGCCAAACCTAGCAAGAGCGAGCTCGAGCTTGTAAAGCATTTTGGGGTCAATGAAATTTATGTAAATGAAGACTTTAGCGTCGGAATGTTTTTTAAAATTTATCAAAATGCCTTAAAGTGGGCGCAAGATAATGGCTGCCTTTTGATAATCACCGGCGGAAGCGGCTTTTACTTAAAGGCCATGCTTAGTGGTCTTACTCCCGATGTGCCAAAATGCGAAATTCCAAGTAATGAAGAAATTTATAGTTTAGCTAAGAAGATAGATGGTGATTTTGCTATGAAATTTAGTCAAAACGATAGTTATAGACTTGAAAAATGGTATCAAATTTATAAATTTAGCAATGAAATTCCAAGCATTTGGTTAAAGGAAAATACGGGTGAACCGCCCATAAAAGAGCTTGAGATATATGAAATTTTATGGCCAACCCAAGCAATAAGAGAGCGTATAAAAGAAAGAACACATCAGATGTTCAAGCAAGGTTTGCTTGATGAGGCGAAATTTTTATTTGACACATACGGATATGAACAAAAAGCCCTTAAATCAATCGGTTTTAAAGAGTGCGCGCAGTATTTTAGGGGTGAAATTTCAAATGTCGCGGAGCTTGAAGAGCTGATAACGATACACACGACACAGCTTGCAAAACGCCAACGCACATTTAACCGCTCGCAGTTTGAAAAAGAATTTATCGGCGAACCTGACGCGGTTGAAGATGTGCTTATAAAACGTCTTGAAGGCTTAGTTTAAAATTTGAAGCTGTGCTTCGCATGAGCTTTTCCACGGGCTGTTGAAATTTGAACCAACGCACTCATTTAGATGCTCTCTTGCAAGATCATATCGCTTAAGTTTGATGTAGATTTCAGATATTAAATTTAATGCTCTAAGCCTATCTTGAGGCTCTAGCTTCATGTTTAAGATGTATTTTGCCTCATCAAGCGCTTCATTTATGCTATCTATCTTCAAATGCGAAGTCGCATAAAGTAAATTTAGCTTTGGAGAAAAGACATTTATCTTAACTCTAGTTTGTAACTCAAGAGCCTTTTTGGCATAGACGGTAACCGTAGCATGGTTGTTTTTGCCAAAGGCGTATTCGCTAATTGCATTATATGCCTCGATGATTTTAAAGTCTTGCCCTCTAAGCTGTTCTATGGCGCTAAGCGTAGCTATGGCCTCTTCTATGCGGTTTAAATTTAACAGCGAGTAAAATCTATCAAAAAGCACCGGAGTGGGGTCTGAGTACTCAACTCCCGCACCAAGTCCCAAGGCTTCGTTTGCAACTTGAACGGTTTGCTCGTAATCTTTCATTTGGTATAAAATTTTACTCAAATTTACTAGCCACTCTACGCGGTCTTCTAGGTTTTCATCTTTTATGTGGAATTTTGAGAGATTAAGCGCGTCGTTGTATCTTGCTGTGCGGAAGTAGCACTCGTATAGTTTAAACTGAGGAAGTGAAATTTTATCGACATCGTAGTTTTCAAGTAAATTTATCACAATCTGACAGTCGTTGTTTATAAATCCAATCCTCGCAAGCTCGTATGCGGCGCGGTCGAGGTAGTTTGTGGCTTCGGTTAGGTTGAGGTCTCTGGCTTTTTGAGTGTAGCTAAGCACGTCGCGGTATTTTCGCTCGTTAAAATTTAGAGCCATTTCGCTTACAAGTGCCTTTTTACCGATATCAGAGCTGTCGTATTTGTCCATCAAGCTTCTATAATGCTCGTGAAGCTTGGTTGAGTTATTTTCTTTTAACTCAAAAAAGAGCGCATCAAGGGCTTGTGTGACTTCGGCAGAGTATTCGCCGTTGTATTTAAATTCACTCTCGTAGCGTTTTAAGTAAGCATAAGCTCTATTTACGTCATTTAGTTTGGCTAAATTTATGCCTATGTTTTTTAAAGCAACTTCATAAAATGGGCTATTGCGTTCGCTGTTGTCGGCTATGATCTCGTAAATTTTAGCCGCTACGTCAGGCATGTTTTTATCAACGAAAACCCCGGCTAAATTTATCGCTCGAGCAGGATCGTTCATGAAAAATTTTTCATTCGCATTTAAAATTTTAAGTATGAAATTCTTTGCGTCTTCAAATTTCTCTTTGTCTATGTTTGCGTCCACAAGAGATAGTGCCGCTCTGCTTGCGATATCGACATCGCCGGTGTTGTAAAGGACGTTTTCATAAAAGCTTATAGCCTCTTTTTGTCTGCTGTTTTTATAAAGATAATCAGCATAATCAAGCATGGTAAGTCTTGTGAATTTAGACCTTTCATGCTCGTTTATAAGTGTGTCAAGCATGTATTTAGCATCGCTTGCTATGCCGTCTTTTAAGTAGGCTCTAGCGATGATGTAAAGAACTTCGGGATAGTTTTCGTCAGCGGCAAATTTCCTCATCCATGCTCTTCCCTCGGCAACTAGCGAATTTGGAGTGGAGTCCTCAAATCTATCCTCTTTTTCAAAAATTTTATCAAGCGCGCGAAGTCTGTAGAGTAAAAATTCACTTGCAAAAAGGCTTTGCGGGTGTCTTTGTATGGCGATTTTAGTTTCTGCTACAACAACTGGATAGTTGCCGCTCTCGTAGGCTCGCTTTATGTTTATATAAAGGTCTATGTCGTTGCTATCCATGCCCTCTATCGGAGCCATGTTAAGGTCAAGCGCGCCGATGGATGGGCGCAAAAGCTCGCTAAAATCAGGAGCGAAATTTAGTCCGTTTGGTTTTAGCGGATCAAATTCTTTTAAGCTTTGATCGATGATGATACTAAAGTGTTTTGAGATGCTACTGCTCGAACTAAAGGCACGAGTGTCGTTATATAGTTCGCTTGAGATGTTTAGTAGTCTTGAGTTTGCCTTTGGCAAGATGATAACAAAGAGCTTGCCGTCTTGTTTTTTGTATTTTATATCCATAAGAGGCAAGATAGTGTCTTCTATCTGTGGCAAAACACCGTCGTTAAGCATGCAAACATAACGCTTGGTGTCATACGCTAAAAGTTGCTCAACGCACTCGAATTCCTCTTCGTCGCTAAGCTGAAGGACGCTATATGGCTTGCCGTTTTCGATACCGCTGTTTAGGCTAAGATTAAAAGCGTAGATAAAAATAGGAAAAAATAAAACCAAAAAAGCTTTTTTCATCTTAGTGTTACAGCCGCCTTGTTTTTAAATTTTACTTACTTTAACAAGCTTGAAGTTGTATCCGACAACTTCGCTAACACCAACTAGTGCCACTGTTCCTTTTAGGTTTTTATCAAGCCTAAATTTGCGAGTTAAACTAAAGTCGTCGCTACTAACAGTTATCGTGTCGCCGTCTTTTATCTTGCTTGCCATGCTAAAAGTAGTAGTTCCTACTATCTCGTCGCTGCTATCGTTTTTATAAAGATAGATAACGCTTCCGTCAAAATTTAAAAGCTCTTTTAATTCGCTTAAATTTCCGTTTGTTTCATACTCTGTGGCTTGTGTATCGGCTAAGATAACATCTAAATTTAATATTTCTAAAAGCTCAAATATCATTTTTGCGTCGGGATTTGTAAAAAACGAACTGTCTATTATGACGTTTTTGGCATCTTTTAGCCATAGAACAAGCTCTTTTATCTCCTCTTCACCGACATTACACTCCCCGCTTAAAAGTCCATCGTCAAGCTCGTCAAAATACTCCTTGTGCGCATTTGATACGTGTTTGCAAAGTAGGGCTAGAACGTAGCTTACAGAGCCTATTTCGCAACGTATTAAATTTTCGTTTCCAAGTAGCTCATCTTCAAAGCATGAGATGTATTTAAATTCACAGGTTTTAAGTTCGTTTGCCAATGTCGGATTTGAAAGACTTAGTAAATTTGCAAGACTTAATGTTTTTGCTTTTTTAAATTTATGAAATTTCATATTTGACCTTTTTGAGATTTATATATTTTATAAAATTTTCTTTTTAACTTCGTTTAAAATTAATCCCGCTCAAGTCTTTCGACTGCGTCTTTACTTGCCTTTTCGCGTTCATCGCCTGTTAATTCGCTAATTTTACCCTCTTTTACGAGTAAAATTCTATCCGCCACATCAAAATACGCATCATCATGGCTAATGGCAACTATACTTACGCCTTTTTGCTTTAAAAACGGCAAAATTTCACGGTAAAACACCCGCTTAAATATCGGATCTTGATCGGCCGCCCACTCATCAAGCACGAGTAAAGATCTTTTTTCAAGCAGTGCTATAAAAAGCCCAAGACGTTTTCTTTGCCCTTGAGATAGTGCCGTAGTGCTTAGCTTGTCATCTATAACTTTAACCTTTTTATCTATGCAAAGCATGCGTAAAAGCTCGTCCATCTCCTTTTTATCTGCAAATTCGTCCGTGTTTGAAAGTGTTTGGGAGAAGAGGTAGAAATTTGAAAGTATCGCACTTACGTTTGACTGATATGAGCGTAAATTTTGATCGTTTATGCCGACTTCATCAAGTAAAATTTCTCCATGCGTCGGAGCTAAAAGACCGCAAAGTATGTTTGAAAAGGTACTCTTTCCGCTGCCGTTTTTGCCGATGACAAATACCGTTTCACCACGTTTTATGCTTAAATTTACATCTTTAAGGCTGAAATTTTTATCAGGATAACTAAAGCCGACATTTTTAAATTCTATCTTTTTCCACTCCTTACCAAGCTCGTCATCAAAGTCAAATTTGTCCGAAGTGTATTGAGCTAAATTTAAATTTGAAATTTTATCCATGCTAACTTTTGCGCTAAGAGCCGTTGGGATAGAGCCTACCATGGCGATCAGTGAGCCACGCAAAAACAGTATCGTAAGGCTAACGGTAACTGCTGTTTGCAAACTCGCCCAGCCAAATCCTACGCATAAAAGCACACACATGCCAACCGCGCCAAGAAGCATGACGTTTGTAAAATTGTCAGAAATTGCATGAAACACATCAGCCTTTACCATGCTTTTTCGTTTTTTGTCTGAAATTTCATTTAGTTCGTTAAAGCAAATTTTGGCTCTGCTTCGATTAAGAGTAAGTTCGGCGTGTCCTTCAACGGCGTCATTGTAGCTTTGTTGAAGCTCGTCGTCATTTTTTCTTGCTATAGAAAAATGATAGTGGATTTTTCTCATTAAAAATGCACTAATGCCAAGAGCAAAACCAAGCCAGATAAATATAAATATAAATAATTTTGGCGATATGTAAAACATATAAATTCCGGAAGCCATGATGAAAACAGACCCTTGGATAAGTCCCGGAGCGCTCATAAATGCAAACGAGATCGTCCTTATATCGCTGTTTAGACTTGCTATGAGTTTTGCTTTGCCGATGGTGTCTATTTGCGTGTTTGAAGTGTCTAATATCTGTTTAACAAGGCGCTTTCTTATCTCAAAAACAAGACCGTGGCCAAAGGTCGTAAGTGTGATATTTGCATAAACTGAAGAGAGAAAAAATAGCAATAAAAGCGATATAAACTGTACCGCTACTATCGCGTCAAAGCTTTGCGCTCCAAGTAGTCGTTCGTTGATAAAAGACAAAACTCCAATGCCAAGAGCGCTAAAAATAAGCGTTAGAAATACGATTTTCACGATAGATAGGATATTGTTTTTAATTAAGGATTTTATCATAAGCCGTCCAGAAAATTTTTTAAATTTTAGGCAAAAAAGATAAATTTAGTTTTAATTTTATATTGACAGCGAATTTTATAATATTACGATATAATTTTGCCAAAACAGCCACGACAAAGGACTATCTTGAAAGCTTCACTGATCTACATCGCAAGTTTTGTCATCATAGCATCGGGTTTAAAAGCTGCAGGAACGGTTGTTTTTCCATTTTTACTGGCGGTTTTTATAGCCATTGTTATTTCTCCTGCTATAAAAAAACTACAAGAGTTAAAACTGCCGCGAATTTTAGCTTTTATCCTAGTTATGGGTGTGATATTTTTTGCTTTAGGGTATATAACAAACACTGTCGTAAAAACTTTAAACGGACTACTAGGATACATGCCGGAACTTCAGGCTAAATTTAAAATTTTAACTGATGAATACACTAAACTAGCCGTTAAATACGACTTTGAGATAAATGGCGTCCTACCTAGCGGGTTTGATCCAAATAATATCTTCACAAGTGTCGGAGGCTTTTTAAAAAGCGGCACCCAAATCGCATCAAAAGCGTTTTTTATCTTTTTGCTTGTTACTTTCATGCTATTTGAAACGCAAATTTTTTATCAAAAAGTTGAGTATTTTGCTAGTAAAAATCCGCAAACAAATTTGATCGTAGATACTTTTATATCAAATTTAAAACGCTATCTTGCCATAAAGTCGATCGCCTCCGGGGCAACCGGTATAATTATCTGGTTGGGACTTGAATTTCTTGGCGTTCCTTATGCTTCGCTTTGGGGTATAGTGGCGTGTGTGTTAAATTTTATCCCGACGATAGGCTCGATAATAGCGGCATTTCCTGCGATACTGGTATCACTTTTACTAAATGATATAAGCACCTGTTTGTGGGTTGCTACTCTTTATATTTGCGTAAATGTTGCGATAGGAAATTTCATAGAGCCTAAATTTCTAGGCAAGGGACTTGGCATAAGCACTCTTGTGGTCTTGCTTAGCTTGCTTTTTTGGGGATTTTTGTTTGGAGTAGGCGGGATGTTTTTAGCCGTTCCTTTAACAATGAGCCTAAAAATCGCGCTTGACGCAAACCCAAGCACGAAATTTATAGCTGTTTTGTTAAGCGATAAAGTTGAGTAACTAGATCGCAGCCTTTGGTCTTGTGACCGCTTGCTCATAGCTAACCTCTGTATCTTCGCTCATAACATGTAAATTTTTAGTTCGTTTGATCTTTGCGTCATCTTTAAATAAAGCACGAACTCTATCCATACCGGCATAAAAATCACGCATAAGCACAACGCAGATATACTTACCAAAAAACGTCGGTTTAATGCAGCCGTTTTCTTCATATATGGCATTTACGAGTTTTAGTAAATTTAGCTCTACAAATAGATCTTTATGGATGTTTGCGCCATTGTTTTTATTGTATTTTGCGATGTCTACCGATCCGTCAAAAAGTTCTGTTAAAAATATATACTTTAAGCGCTCTTTTTTGGTAAATGCGCATTTTGCTATTACCGTGCTATCTTGCGCTTTGACCTTGCGACCGTAGTCAAGAAGGTTAAAAGCGTTTATAACAAGTTCTCCTTCTAAAAAGCTAAACGCACCGCTACCGATGCCGACGTATTCGTGATTTGAGCCGACGTATTCATCGCGCATATCGGCATTTTTTTGATTTGAAAACGCCCATGCGTTACTTTGGCGATATCCGCCTTTGGCAAATTCATCTACGATTATCTCGTAAAATTCGCGCTCATTGTCTACGTTTGAAACACCAAGCGAACGAGCGATATTATCGCGAGTTAGTTCTGATTTCATTAACGGGTAGAGCGTGATTTGTTCAGGTGCTATGGCTTTTGAAATTTTTATATCGTTTATTAACTGCTCTTTTGTTTGATTTGGTAGATTAAAGATAAGATCAAGGCTGATAACCGGTATCATACCAACGGCTTTTTCAAGTCTTTTTTGAACTTCAGCCGAGCTACCGAATTTCTCATATCTGCCGACTTTTTTTAGTATAGAGTCATCAAAACTTTGAACGCCAACGCTTAGACGGTCGATAAGTCCGTCAAATCTAGTAAGACTTTCGGGTGAGATGTGGTTTGGATCGCTTTCTGCCGATATATCCTCTATGTTAAAAAGCTCTTTTGCAAGGCGTAGTGTTTTTTCAAGTTCAGGCTCATTTATAAGCGTTGTTCCGCCACCTACATAAAGGGAGTTAAAGTCAAAACCGGCTGCTTTTACCTGACGCATCTCTTCGCGTAAATTTTCAAAGTAGTGTTTGGCTAGCTCTTGCTCGTAGTGGTATTTGTGAAACGAGCAGTATGGGCAAAAAGTATGGCAAAAGGGCACATGCGCATATAGCATGTATTTTTTGCCTTCTTTTGGAGTTTTTGTGTATTTTTGATTTTCGTCTAAGATTTTTATATTAAATTCATTATAAAGAGAGCGCTGTATAGATTTATGTGCATAATTTACCGCAAAACTCTCTACGGTATTTTTAAAAATCATGATTAGTTACCTTTAGTAAGTATTTTTTAAATAATTTGTTAGAATATCGAAATTTTAATTAAATTTAACTTTTATAAAAGAGCGATACGTGAATTTTACGGCATTTTAGCTTATAAATTTAAAGAGAAATTAAATCGCAACAAAATTATATTAAGCTATTAAAACAACCAAGGCAACAAAAAATTGCATTGCCGCCTTGGTTGTGGGGATTATTTTAAATTTTTAAAGCTCAGAGGAAGTTCTAAATTTAGTCCTTTTACAAGACGTATACACTCTTGTAGATCATCGATCGACTTGCTTACTACTCGCACCTCTTCACCTCGGATACTAGCTGTTACTTTTAGCTTTGCATCTTTGATGGCTTTTGTGATCTTTTTGGAGTTTTCGCTGTCTAAAGTATCGTTTAGCTTTAAAATGGCCTTTATATTACCTCCGCCGGCACTTTCGCGTTTGCTCTCGCTAAGCGCCACAGGCAGGATGTTGCGTTTGATAAGCTTTGAGATAACGATATCTTTTAAGGCGTCTATCTTGTTGTCGCTTGAGCTTAAAAGGCTTATAAATTTCTCCTTTTCATTTAGCTCTATTTGGGCGGTTACACCCTTGAAATCATATCTGGCCGCAAGCTCTTTTTTTGATGTTTCAAGAGTGTTTTTAACCTCCATCATATCGACTGCACAACTTATGTCAAAACTATGTTCACTTGCCATTTTCGTCCTTTATGAATTCTTCAATGTTTTTAACTATTAAATTTATAAGCTTTTCTCTAGCTTCTAAACTAGCCCATGCTATGTGTGGAGTGATGATCAAATTCGAGCTATTTTTAATATTTAAAAGCGGATGGTTTGCACTCATAGGTTCACTTTCTAGCACATCGATACATACTTTTAAATTTTTATCATCGATAGCTTTTGCAAGCGCTTCCTCATCAACTATCCCGCCTCTGCCAAAGTTGCATATAATCGCTCGCGGCTTCATTAGCTCAAGCTCTTTTTTGCCGATGAGCGACTTGGTTTTTTCATTTAAAGGTGCATGAATGCTTACGATATCGCAAATTTTTAGAAGCTCTTTAAGCTCTAAGCGCTCAAATTCCGTGTTGTTGTTTGCTCCGCTTGTAGAGTAGTAAAAAACTTTAGCTCCAAAGGCTTGGGCTACTTTTGCTACGTTTTTGCCTATCTCTCCAAGACCGATTATGCCGAAATTTTTGCCAGAAAGTTCGCAAATAGCTCTATCTAAATTTGTAAAAATTTCACTTTTTACCCATTCGCCGCTTTTTACATAACCATCATAAAACTCGACTTCGTTTAAAAGAGCCAAAAGTGAAGCGAAAGTCTGTTGTGTAACGCTATTTGTAGAGTATCCTGTGACATTTTTAACAGGGATATTTTTCTCTTTTGCGCATCGCATATCTACATTATTTGTTCCGGTTGCGCTAACGCAGATCAGCTTTAAATTTGTAGCGTCCATGACCTCTTTTGTTATCAAGACTTTGTTGGCGATAACGATATCGGCATCCTTTAGTCTTTGTATGGTGTCGTCTTGCGCGGTTGTTTCATAACGCACAAATTCGCCAAATTTTTTAAATACATCTAAATTTATATCACTTCCAAGCGTTAAAGCGTCTAAACATACGATTTTCACGGCTACTCCTTTATAAAATGTCCTACGAATTTGGAGTAATTATCAAGGATTTCTTTGCCTTTTCGATATCCAAGAGCGCAACCCTCATACGCGAAAAATACCCCCGCTTGATAATTATCCCCGCGTTCATCTTTATTAAATTCGTAAAATTCTTGGTAAACGACGCGACTTGTGTCGTATTCGCCCTTGTTTTCAAAGCTTACTTCGCCGTTTGCTTCTATGACACTTACATTAGCTCCTTCTCGTCCAAAAACAGGCTTTTTGACACATTTTTTACCGGCTAGCGGCTCGTTTGAGGCCTCGAGTAAGAGCGGATGATTAGGATATAAATCCCATAAAATTTTAAGTATCCCTTTGCTTTGAAAAAGTAGTGTGTAGGCTGGATTTAGGATGATGGCCTTTTGGTTATTTAGGATGTTTGTTAGTATTAACGCAAGTTCGCCTTCGTTTATGGCGATATCTTCCCATGGGATAAGTTTAAACCAGTATTCGTAGTTTTCTTCGCCTTTAAAGATCCCGTTCTCATCACTAAATTCCACCTCGTCCACGTAGGCAAAATCAGTCGTAAATCCAGCTTCATTTGCCGCTGCTTGAAGGAGTTTTGTGGTATTTTCATCCTCGATATTTCCAGCTATCGTGCTAAATAAAATTTTCCAGCCCTCGTAGTATTTGTTAAAGTCATCCGTATCTCCGCCAAGGACTACAAGGCGTTTGAAATTTTCTACAAGTGCCGCGTAAAGATCGTTAAACTGGGAATTTTCATCCATTTTATTAAATTTAAGCATAGCCCATTGGATGATCGCGGTTTCAAAGACTGCAGTCGGAGTATCGGCGTTAAATTCTATAAGCTTTATCGGTTTTCTGTCAAGCCCGCCGGCTAGGTCAAACCTGCCGTATAAATGCCAGTGCACGTCGTTTTCCCAACTTTGTTTTATCGCGTCTATGAGGTTAAAAGGAATTCCCACTTCATGAAAGAGGTTGTTTTCGATGATGTGCTGTGCTGCAGCAACGAACATATCATAAAGTTCATTTGCCGCCTCGTAATACGCCCGGGCTTCATCGCTCGTAACGCCTACTATCTCATCTGCAACATAGGATGAATTATCGCTATCGGTATGCCACGCAAAACCGATTTGTTCCATAAATTCTTTATTTAAGGGTTTGATTTTTTTTAAATTTATCATATCAACCGCCTACGCTTTGACTTGAGCTTGAAGCTGCCTTCGAGCCGGAATTTGAGCCGAAAAATCCACTCTTAGTGCTTCCTTTGGCTCCGCTTGTGGCAGTGCTTTTGGCTTTGTTAAAGCCATCGGCACTTCTTGTGTATGTGCTTGGATTTTTATAAGCGGTTTGGCGTTGATTTTGGAAATTTTGGTTACCAAAGAGCTTGCTGCCGATCCAGCTACCTATGATAGCGCCTGCTGCAGAAGCAAGTATGGTCTCGCCTAAGCTTGCTCCCCCGCTACTTAGTTGCGCGTTAGGATTTGTTAAATTTGACGTTCCGGCTTCTATTTTTGCATTTTCTTCGGCAATTAATTTATCCATCTCTTCTTTGCTTAACACACGTTCCGTGCCGTCAAGTTGCTTTAAAACCACACGAGTTTCGCTGCTTGGATACTCTTCTAAAATTTTATACGCTCCGTTTGCAGTCTCTTCTATAATCACAAAGGCTCCGGTTTTTTGTGCTACCTCTTCGAGCGAGTCGCCTTGTTCGTTGCTTGTACATCCGGCAAGTCCGGCCATGACTATCGCACCAAAACCGCCGATAGCCGCGTAAGTTGCTATTTTTTTGATATGTTTCATTTTTCTCCGATCAATTCTTTTAATGTTTTATCTTTTCTAATCAAAATCACACCTTGCTTAAATTTAATAAATTTAGAGCGCCCTATGTGTTTTATGATCTTATTTTGAGCTTTTTTTTGCTTTTTTGGCTCAAATGAAAATTCTCGTAAAAATTCACTCAAGCTTATCCATTTTTGCTCGCTAATCTCCTCATCTACAACCGCTTCAACCGCTGTTTCTTCGCTTTTTACGTGCGTTAAAAACGGTCTTTCCATGGCTTTTAAAAAGACCATTAGCTTTTCGTCGCGCTCTTTGTAAATTTGTGAAATTTCATTTTTGCTTTCGATAAGCATTTGCTCTTTTTCTTTAAAGAGTCTATCTTTGTCGGCTTGTAGATTTAAATTTAATGCCTTAACTTCGTTTAGTTGCTCGATCAAATATCTAACAAATTCGCCGTTTTGCTTATTGGTTGTTTCATTGTGGCTTTGTCTTTTTTTGCTCGGTTTTTCGTCTTTTATGTCGGCGTCATCTAAAACGACAAATTTTTGCCCGTCTTTTTCGACAGACTTTAGCGAGCCACGGCGGATACGGTTATAAACCGCTTCTTTTGTGACACCTAAGACATTGGCCGCTTCATTAACAGGCAACTTTTGCATAAAAAATCCTGTATTGACTTAAAAATTTTTATGAGTAATTATAACAAATAAGGATAAAATAAGGGTTAAACCGACCAAGCTACGCCGGATCGGTTTAATGGGTTTTTAGAGTCTTGACTCGTAGCGTCTAAGCATGTAAAGGCGCTTAAGCATTTTCTTGCGAGCTGCAATCTTTTGCTTTTTGCGAATTTCAGTCATAGGCTCAAAGAAGCGTCTAGCTCTAACTTCAGTTACAACTAGGTTACGATCAACTTGCTTTTTGAACTTTCTGTAAGCTTCGTCAAAAGACTCGTTCGGATGTACCTTAATACCAGGCAACGTCCTCACCACCTTTCAATAAAAAATTAGAAATCGGATTATATCTGAAAAAATTTAAAAAAACAAATTTTTATATATAATTAACCTTATAAAGATATAATTTCACTAAATTATTTTTAAAATATTATAAATTTGTTGCAAAGGTTTTACTATGGGATGTGAAAAAAACTATACTTCAAGAAGGCATTTTGGTTTTGCCATTATCACCGCAATCGCTTTTGTGCTACCTTTTATTAAAATAAACGATAGTCATTTTTTCTTGCTTAGTTTTGATAAAAGCAAGCTTCATTTGCTATTTACGCAATTTGATATGCAAGAGCTTTATCTGATGCCGTTTTTGTTTATTATTTTATTTCTTTTTATATTTTTTCTAACAACTCTTGGAGGCCGTGTTTGGTGTGGTTGGAGCTGTCCTCAAACTATCTTTAGATCTGTTTATAGAGACCTGATACAAACTAAAATTTTAAAAATTTATAAAAATATAAAAGATAAACAAAAGCAGCAAGATGTAAGTGTCTTTAAAAGAGCTTTGAGTGTGATAATCTGGGCATGTTTATCTGTGCTTATCGCCTCAAATTTTTTGTGGTATTTTGTTCCGCCACAAGACTTTTTTGCTTATTTAAGTGACTGGACAAATCATAAGGTATTAGTAGGTTTTTTAGCCTGTATCACGCTTTGGCTTGTATTTGACGTTTGCTTTTTAAAAGAGAATTTTTGCGTATATGTTTGCCCGTATGCTAGGATACAATCAACAATGTTTGACAACGACACCATCCAAGTTCTTTATAACGAAGAGCGTGGAGGTAAAATTTATGATAAGGGCACAAAACTATGGAAGAAACCGCAGATAGAAGGTGCACAATGCACAGGCTGCGAGGCTTGTGTGAAAATTTGCCCCACACATATTGATATCAGAAAAGGTATGCAGCTTGAGTGTATCAACTGTCTTGAATGCTCCGATGCTTGCTCTAAAGTGATGGCTAAATTTAACTTTCCTTCGCTTATAGAGTGGACAAGTGAAAATGCGCAAAAAACACATCAAAAGGTCAAATATCTTCGTTTTAGAACGATCGCTTATGTGGCGATACTCTCCGTTGCTTCGGTAGTTTTGGTGTTAATGAGTGGCAAAAAAGAGCATATGCTCTTAAATATAAATAGAACAAGCGAGCTTTATAACATCACAAAAGATAAAAATGTAGAAAATTCATATACATTTTTATTTCAAAACACCGATAGCAAAAAACATACGTATTATTTTGACACAAATGACACAAATATCAAGATCGTGCGCCCAAGTGAGCCTATCGAGGTCAAGCCAAACCACAAACAGCGTGTTATCGTGATTTTAGGATCTAAAAATTTAAATTTAAATGACCAAAAAGATATGCCTATAACTATTAAGATAAATGCTTATGCGGTAGATGAAAAAGAGAAGATAAGCGTCGATAGGGAAACCGTTTTTGTCTATCCTAAAAAACAAAATTTAAACTAAAGGCAAGGCATGAATATCTCAAAAAAAGGTCAAAAACGCTACGACTCTATCATTGAGGCGGCACAAGAGCTATTTTTACAAAACGGCTATGAAAATACAAGCCTAAATCAGATAGTAACAAAAAGCGGTGGCTCACTTGCTAGCGTTTACAAATTTTTTGAAAATAAAGAAAAACTTTTTATGGCGATACTTAAGATAAAAATGGACGAGTTTAAGTGTGAACTAGATGCGCTTACCGTCTTAAAAGAGAGCAATGACCTGAGTGAATTTTTAAATGCATTCGGACTAGTGTATTTTGAAATTTTTTATAAACCAGAGAGCACAAAATTCTTTAGGATCGTTATAGCAGAAACATATAAAAGCAAGGATTTGGCACAGCTAACCGCGCAACTCATGACCGATGTTATTATAAAAACCATAGCGGACTTTTTAAGAAAACCAAATATCGCGCCTTTGTTAAAATGCGGTGATGCGGAAGCTGTTGCGTTTAGTTTTTGCTCTTTGATCCGTGAGCCGTTTTTCTTTAGGACGCTTATACTTGGCGAAGAGCCGAAGCCAAAAACAAAAGAGGAAAAAATGCAGATAGTTGCAGGTATCGTGGATTCGTTTCTTAACGGTATTTGCAAATAATATTTATCATTCGTTTATCGAATTTATAGTAAAATTTCGCTTCTTTAGTAAAATGTAATTCAAATTACGAACAAAATAAAATAATAAAAATTTAAGGAGAAATTTCATGAGAAGGTATAGGGCTTTAGCCATTACTTTAGTCGTCATGATGACCTTTACGGGTTGTGATTTACTAAAAGCGTTTAATAAAAAAGAAGAGGGCAAAGCTGCTGCATCAGCCATGCAAAAGCCCCCTGCAAAAGTTGATGTCGTCGTAGCCAAAAAGGGTGATTTCCCGATGACATTTAACTATCCCGCAAGAATTCAAAGCGAGCAAGATGTTGTTATAACACCAAAGGTAGCAGGGACGCTTTTAAAACAAAATTTTAAAGCGGGAGATAGTGTCAAAGAGGGACAAATTTTATTTGTCATAGACCCCGACTTATATACGGCTGCTTATGAGGTTGCACAAGCAAATATCTTGCAAGCACAAGCTACGCTTAAAAATGCAAAAAGCGACATGGATAGGATAAAAAAACTTTTTGAACAAAAGGCGACAAGTCAGAAGGACTATGATAGCGCTGTCGCTGCGCTAGAGAGTGCAACTGCAAATTTGGCTAGTGCACAAGCAAACGCAAAAACCGCAAAGCTAAATCTTGAATATTCAAATGTAAAAGCACCTTTTAGCGGTGTGGTCGGTGAGAATTTAGTAGATATAGGCACTTATGTCGCAGTAGGAAGCACGCAGCTTGTTAGATTAACCAAGATCGATCCGATAGAGGCTAGATTTTATATTTCAGATATTGATAACCTAGATAGGATTAAAAATTTAAATTCCGCTAGCTGGGAGCAACTAAATGCCGAAGCGGTATTAAATTTAAACAATGAAAACTATGTAGGTAGGGTTAAATTTATAGATGCGACAGTAGATACTTCAACGGGCAATGTTTTAGCCAAAGCCGAATTTGAAAACAAGGACGGCAAGCTACTTCCTGGCATGTTTGCTCGTATTCAGATGGATGGATTTATACAAAAAAATAGCTTCACTATACCTCAAGTAGCGATCCTTCAAGACACCGTTAGTCCGTATGTTTATTTAGTAAAAGACGGTAAAGTCGCAAAACAAAATATCAAAATCATATACCAAACAGTAACTGAAGCTTATGTTAGCGACGGCATAAACGAAGGTGACGTGATAATAACAAACAACTTTAAAAAGATAGGCGTGGGTGCACCTGTTGTGCCTGAAACTCAAGGTAAGGAGAACAAATAATGTTTTCTAGATTTTTTATAAATCGCCCTATATTTGCCGCTGTTGTTTCGATCATCATTGTTATTGGCGGACTTATGGCGATGAAAGGTCTTCCTATCGAGGAGTATCCAAAACTCACTCCGCCGCAAGTAACCGTTAGTGCTACTTATACGGGAGCAAATGCAGAGACTATCGCAAACACGGTTGCAACGTTGCTTGAGGACGAGATAAATGGTGTTGAGGGCATGATATATATGCAAAGCACTTCAAGCTCAAGTGGCTCAATGAGTATAAATGTATATTTTCAGATAGGCTATGACTCAAAACAAGCTACGATAGATGTTAATAACCGCGTTCAAGCAGCACTCTCTCGTCTGCCTGATGAGGTCCAAAGTACCGGCGTTATCGTGCGTGAAAGAAGTAGCTCGATACTTGAAGTTGTTGCCTTTACTTCAGATGACCCGAGTATGAGCAGGCTTGAACAATCAAACTACGTCTTGCTAAATATCGCCGATGAGATAAAGCGTGTTAAGGGCGTTGGTGACGTTAACGTTATCGGCAACCAAAACTACGCCATGAGGATTTGGTTAAAGCCTGATGAGCTATCTAAATTTAACCTAAGTGTTCCTGAGGTTTTAACTGCGGTTAGAACGCAAAATAGCCAATACGCAGCGGGTAAAATCGGCGAACAGCCTATGAAAGACGCCAAAAATCCTTATGTGTATACGATAAAAGCGGACGGTCGTTACTCTAGCTCGGAGCAGTTTGAAAACATTATCCTAAGATCAAATTCTGACGGCACACTGTTAAAGTTAAAAGACGTGGCAGATGTTGAGATAGGCTCAAGATCTTACTCGTTTAACGGCTTTTTAAATAACCAAGTAATGTCGCCTATGCTTATTTTCTTACAAAATGATGCAAACGCACTTGAGACGGCGCAGCTTGTTTCAAAACGCTTAGATGAACTCTCTGTTAGTTATCCTGCCGGTTTTAAGCATACAGTCTCATACGATACTACAAAATTTGTTGAAGTTTCTATAAAAGAGGTTGTTAAGACCTTTATAGAGGCGCTTGTTCTTGTTATTATCGTTATTTATTTCTTCTTAAAAAGTATCCGCGCCACCATCATACCGATGCTTGCCGTGCCGGTTTCTATCATAGGAACATTTGCCGGTTTTTATGCGATGGGATTTTCTATAAACCTTATCACGCTTTTTGCACTTATTCTTGCTATCGGTATCGTTGTAGATGATGCTATTATCGTTATAGAAAACGTTGAACGTATAATGCACGAAGATAAAGACATAAGCGTTAAAGACGCGACTATAAAAGCCATGGATGAGGTTGCTGCACCGGTTATATCTATCGTGCTAGTGCTTTCTGCAGTTTTTGTGCCGGTTGCGTTTATGGAGGGATTTGTTGGTGTTATCCAGCGTCAATTCGCCCTTACTCTTGTTGTTTCGGTCGCTCTTTCTGGCTTTGTGGCGCTTACTCTTACTCCTGCACTCGCGGCTATCATGCTTAAGCGCGGCGAGAGTGAGCCGTTTTGGATAGTTAAGAAATTTAACGATTTGTTTGACTGGAGCACAAATGTCTTTTCGGCAGGCGTTGCTAAAATTTTACGCCATGTCATACCAAGCCTTGCGGTAGTTGCTATTGTTATATTTGCAATGATAGAGCTATTTAAAGTAGTGCCAAGTAGCCTTGTGCCTTACGAGGATAAGGGCTATATGATGGCTATCTCTTCTTTACCTCCAGCTTCGGCTGCGCCTAGAACTATCAAAGAGGTAAATAAAATGAGCGAAATGCTTTTGGCTGATCCAAATATCGATCTAGTGACAGGTTTTGCTGGATACGACATGATAGCTGGCGCACTTCGTGAAAACTCTATGATCTTTTTTGTTAGAACAACTGACTGGAGTTTAAGGCAAACTCCTCAAAGTAGTATAAATGCGTTGATCGGTAAATACAACGGTGTATTTTGGCCTTCAAAAGAGAGCATGAGCTTTGTTGTAAACATACCTCCTATTACAGGCTTATCAATGACTGGTGGTTTTGAGATGTTTATACAAAACAGAAGCGGCAAGAGCTACAATGATATAGAAAAAGATGTTTTAGCGGTAGTTGCTAAGGCAAATGCTCGTCCTGAGCTAACAAGCGTAAGAACCACCCTTGAGACAAACTATCCGCAGTATGATATAAAGATAGACGACGAAAAGGCTTATCTGCTTGGCGTAAGTAAGTCTGATATATTTAACGCGCTTTCGGCGACTATGGGTTCATACTACATAAACGACTTTAATATGTTCGGTAAAACATACCGCGTATATGCACAAGCCAAAGAGAAATTTAGAAATTCTCCGGAAGATATGCGTGATATATTTGTTAAAAATTCAAAAGGTGAGATGGTATCTTTGGCAACAGTTGCCACACTAACAAGAAGCATGGGGCCAGACCTTGTTGATAGGTTTAATCTCTTTCCTGCAGCGAAGGTTATGGGTGATCCTGCCATCGGATATACTTCAGGTGAGGCGCTAAAAGCTATACAAGAGGTAGTTAAAGAGACCTTAAATGAAAACGAATATTCAATAGCATGGTCTGGCACGGCATATCAAGAGGTAAATTCAGCAGGCACCGGCACGCAAGCATTTATATTTGGTATGATATTTGTATTTTTGATACTTGCGGCGCAGTATGAAAGATGGCTGATCCCTCTTGCGGTTATTACCGCTGTTCCGTTTGCTGTATTTGGTTCGTTACTTGCTACATGGGCCAGGGGATTAACAAACGACGTGTATTTTGAGGTAGGCTTGTTGCTGCTCATCGGTCTTTCGGCAAAAAATGCGATCCTTATCGTGGAATTTGCTATGCAAGAGCGTGAAAACGGTAAAAGTATATTTGACGCAGCCGTTAGTGCGGCTAGACTACGTTTCCGTCCGATAGTTATGACATCTATCGCATTTACACTAGGAGTTTTTCCGATGGTTATATCAAGCGGGGCAGGTGCAGCATCTCGCCACAGTCTTGGCACCGGTGTTGTAGGCGGTATGATAGCGGCTACAACGATAGCGATATTTTTCGTTCCGCTCTTTTACTATCTACTAGAAAATTTAAACGCTAAATTTTGGAACAAAAACAAAATAATCAAGCGAGATGGAGGAGAGGTTAATGCGTAATATAGCTGTTTTGGTATTAGCACTTTTTATGGCAGGATGTTCTTTTCGTCCTGAAATGCCTCAGGTCGAGACGAAATTTGAGTATAGGTTTGAAACCAGTGATATAAACGATCTTTGGTGGCAAAATTTTAATGACCAAAATTTAAATTTACTCGTTGAAGAGTCGCTAAAACATAACATAGATTTAAAGCTCGCCTATATAAATTTACAAAGTGCGGCACTAACGCTTAAAAACTCTCGTACCGATCTTTTCCCTACTCTTGGCATAAACGGCGAAGCAAGTAAGGCTAGAACAAGCGGCGAGACATATAGCGGACAAGATAATGTTAAATACGATAGTTTCTCGCTAAGTGTGGTGCTTAATTATGAAGTTGATCTTTGGGGCAGGGTAAGAAATTCTATAGCTTCATCGGACGCACTTTTGCAAGCAAGTAGATATGACTATGATAACGCAAGGCTTACTATAGCTTCAAACGTCGTGCAAAATTACTTTACGCTTGTGTCTTTAAAGATGAAAGAGGATATTTTAAAAGAGACTTTAAAAAGCTATAAAGACACGATGGAGTATCGTAAAAAACAGCTTGAAGTTGGAACTATTACGCAAATTATATACTTGCAAAGCGTGGCTGCCATGCAAAGTGCACAAATCAACCTGACAAATGTTCAAAATTCTATGCTTAGCGCCTCAAATGCCTTGGCTATACTTTCTGGAAAAAGTAACGATGAAATTTTAAGAGATATCATCGCGACAAGCGACACCTTGCCAACTCCTCCGCAAATTAGTGCGGATATAAGCTCTGACGTGCTTCTTAGAAGAAGCGATGTCGCAAGTGCTTATGAGAGCCTAAAAAGCTCAAATGCCCTTGTAGGAGTGGCTAAGGCGGCTTATTTTCCGACTTTATCATTAACCGGGATTTTTGGATTTAGCTCGGATGAGCTTGATAGGCTTTTTGTTCAAAATGCCAACACGTGGTCACTAGCCGGCTCACTTGCCCAAAGTGTATTTGACTATGGCAGACGCGCAAACAATGTCGAACTAGCAGAACTTTCACAAAGTGCAAATGCTCTAAAATACGAGCAGGCTATAAAAGCGGCATTGGGCGAAGTCATGGTTGCCTTGCATAATCGCAAAAGTGCAGCCGAAGTATATGATGAAACCCAGGCTTTACTAAACTCACAAAGTAAAATTTACGACCTTGCACGCGCTCAATACGAGACAGGCTATGCCGATCATCTGACCTTGCTTGACTCTCAAAGAAATCTCTTAAGCACTAGGCTAGTTGCTGTAGATGCGGCTTTGACTTTAAACAACAGCGTAGTTGAAATTTATAAAAGTTTCGGCGGTGGATTTAAAGTAGAGCAAAATCAAACAAAATAATTATAGGGCTTTTGCCCTTTAATTATTGATCTTCGTTAATAAATTTTTCAGTATTTTTGGCTAATATCAGGATTAAAATTTAAGGAGGGTTTCATGTGTAAAATTTGGAATTTTATATTTTCTTGGGGATTTTTCGTGTTTGCTTTGGTGCTTGGCGTTGCATTATGGTTTGCGATCGATTACGCTGAGGCATATAGGCTTGAGTCCGCATTGGTTGATTGGGGTATGATAGCTATGATGGCTTGCGTGTTTGGTATCGTATTTTATGCGATTATTGCGGTATTTGCGATACCTTTAAAGGGTCGCTGCAAGTGCTCGGCTAACTAAAAACTACTACTTGGCATAAAGCAAATTTGGTTTTATGCCTCTTAAATTTCATCTGCTAGATTTACAAATCCATTCTATTTTATTTTAAAATTCGTTTTTATCGGCTTTAAATTTGAACACTATTTTCTCATAAATTCATAAATTTTGTTTTATTTTACTAAATATTTAATTTACAGATAAGTTATGTTTATGTAAAATTAGCTTCCCAAAAGTTATTAATAATAATAATCAAAATTTAATTTAAAGGAGTTATGGATGAAATTTAGACCAGATCTAAAAATTTCATTAGTTGCTGCACTTTTTACAAGTGTTACTTTTGGCGCACAAGAAGTTGCTTTAAGTGGCGTAGAAGTAACTGCCACGGGCGGTGCGCAAGAGATAGATGCGGCAAAGGTAAATGTTAGAAATGCTGCACTTATAAATGATGTTATGCGTGATATGCCTGGCGTTTATATAGGCGGAACAAACTCACTTAATCAAAAAATTTATATTAGAGGTATAAATGACCGCGGTTTAAATATCACTATCGACGGGGCTCGTCAAAAAGGAAATGCATTTCATCATGCTGCTGACTTATACATAGATCCAGATATCATAAGAAGTGTTAATGTTGGCCTTGGAGTAAATTCTGTTGTCGGTACTTCAGGCGCGCTTGGCGGTTCTGTAGCATTTAAAACTGCAGACGCTAGTGACTTGTTAGAAGATGGAGAGGTTTTTGGAGGAAAGATAAAAAGCGGATACGCAAGCAATAATAAAGAGTGGCAAGAAAGCTTGACTTTATATGCAAAAGCATTTGAGTCACTTGAGCTTTTGGGCTACGTAGGACATAGGGGGTATGGCAGAGGCGAGAGTGGTAAAGGCGAAAAACTTGGCGGAAATAACGCTGATAATACAAACTACTTGTTCAAAGTCGGATATAACATAGCTGATTATAGTAAGATCACTTTTAGTGCCGAACGTATGCAGATGAAGGGTGATTTTCCGCTAAGAGCCGAGTGGGGAACTACAGATGATAGTTCACTGGTGGATACGAAATACTGGCGTGATACATATACGGCAAATTTCAATCTAAACCCAAATGACTATGTCGATCTTGACTTAAATGCTTATCATACAAAACACGAAGCTAAGTCATCAGTAAATGCCGGAGTAAAAACTTACGGTGCAAAAGCTATAAATAAAACAAAATTTGAGACAGGATATATCGGACATACATTAGTTTACGGTACAGAAATTTATCAAAGTAAAAGTTATAATAAAAACGACACTTCCAACACTCCTGACGACAAAGCTACAAGCTTGTCGGTGTTCTTAGAAGACCAGCTTAGAACAGGCGGATTTACATTAACGCCTGGTATTAGATATGATAACTATAAGCTTAATACGATGGGTGGCACCCAGGGCATCGCAGGAAGGGCAGACTACCATGGCACGAGTGGTCTCCAGCTGTAAATTTAGACTATCAATTTGACATGGGTCTTAGGGTTTATGCTAGTTGGGCAAGGGTATTTAGAGGTCCTGATCCGATAGAGGCGATACGTATAAGTAGTACAAATAGCATTAACTTTACGACAAACGGCGACTTAGACCCTGAAACTGGTGACGTGTATGAGGTTGGCACAAGATATCAAACTCAACTTAGCGATAGTCAAAGTCTAAGCATTATAGCGAAATATTTTTATAACGGTTATGACAATCTTATAGTAGAAATGGGAAAAGCAGGCTCTATACAAGTTGACAGAGTTAATGGTGGACGCGCAGTCGTAAAAGGCGGAGAGCTAGCCTTAAGATATAACATATCAAATTTAAGCTTATCGGCTAGTTACTCACGCGCAAGAACTGAGTATAAAGATAAAAATTCAAATGCCGGATACGGTGGTGTCCTAGCTTATAGTGATGCAGGCGATAAATACACCTTTAACGCAGAATACGCCATTGCCCCTATCGATACTTTAATAGGCTACAACATTATAGCTTTTGATAGGATAACGGCTAAAAACGGTAGCGGAAGTGAATTTAAAAAACCGGGCTATGCCGTGAGTGACATATATGCCACTTGGTCGCCTAGCTCTGGAAAATACAAAGGACTTGAGGTAAATTTCGGTGTTTATAATCTTTTTGATAAAACATATTGGTCGCACTCTCAAAGAAGTGCAGGCTCTATGAGTTGTCCAAGAGGTCGAACTTGCCCTCCTACGCCATTAGCTCCAGGCAACATAGACTGGGAACCTGGAAGAAATATAAAAGCCAGCGTATCTTATAAATTTTAATTAAAAAGGGGTAAATTTACTCCCTTTTATTTCTTGATAGCACATTTAATATCAAAATAATTCCTTGTGATTTATATTATATTTTGTAAATTTAAAGTAAAATCAATAAGCAAATTCATCACACGATATCAAATTTATAGATGAGAGCAAGGAGTAAAAATGAAATTAGACACGCTTATAGTAAAAGGCATAAATGCCAAAGACAACCCTTATCAGTCGGTAGTTCCGCCGATATTTTTAGCCACCAGTTTTGTTCAAAATGGTCTTGATGACTTTCAAAAGTATGGGTATTCGCGAGGAGTAAATCCAACCAGAAATGCATTCGAAGAGCTTTTTGCCAAGATAGAAGGCTCAAGGTATTGCCTAGCCACCGCTTCCGGTATGGCAGCGACAACCCTTGCTTTTAGTTTGTTTAAAACCGGTGATAAAATTTTACTTAACAACAACACTTATGGCGGAACATATCGTTATGCCGATACTATTTTTAAAAACCAAGGACTTAAATACGAGCTAGTTGATGATTTTAACACGCTAAATGAGGATGAAATTTCATCCGACGTAAAAGCTATCTTTATAGAAACTCCATCAAATCCTTTGTTGCGTGTCACGGATATTAAGCGTATCGTAAATATCGCGCATAAAAAGGGCATTATGGTTATAGCAGACAATACCTTTTTAACGCCGTATTATCAGCATTTGCTTGAGCTTGGAGTTGATGTTGTGGTGTATTCTGCTACAAAATACATCGGCGGGCATGCCGATGTTATCGCTGGTATTGTTACGACAAATAGCGATGAACTAGCAGCTAAGCTTGATCTGCTTAGAAATAGCTTTGGCTCGATGTTATCCCCTGCCGACTCATACTATCTTATAAAGGGGCTTAAGACTTTAAGCGTAAGGTTTGATCGTCAAACGCAAAACACTCATAAGATAATCGAGTTTTTAAGCAAAGAGGAGGCTGTTAGCGCCGTGCACTATGCGGGTTCGTATTCTAAATTTGAAAAAGAGGCACAAGAAGGCCAAGCTACCGGCATAGGGGCGCTTATATCATTTGAGATAGATCCAAAATACGACTGCAATAAATTTGTCAAATCACTTAGAATTTTTGACCTTGCCGTAAGTCTTGGCGGAGTTGAGAGCCTTGTTTGCCATCCAGCCTCTATGACTCACGATAGCTATCCAAAAGAGCTACAAGAAAAGATCGGTATCAAACAAAATTTACTTCGTATGGCTGTCGGTGTTGAAAACTCAGATGACTTGATGGCTGATTTAAAACAGGCTTTTACAAAAGCTAAAATTTGATAAATTTCATAGTTTTGGGCTAAATTTAGCCCAAAACGCTTTGTTTTTCGCGATTAAGCACTTCTATGCAAATTGCATTTTATAAAATTACGGTATTAAAATTTAATTTATTTAAAGAAATTTTGGATATAATCCACATCTTACGTAAAAGCGTAAAATCACACAGTAAGGATTAGCATGCCAAAGATGAAAACCGTTCGCGGTGCTGCTAAGCGTTTTAAAGTAGGCAAAAATAAAATCAAGCGCGGCTCTGCTTTTAGAAGCCACATCTTGACTAAAAAGTCTGCCGGACGCAAAAGAGACCTTCGTCAGCCACAATACGTGGATAGCACAAATGTCCCTGCAGTAAAAAGAATGCTAGGCGTATAGCCAAGCATAGTTTAAGTTTTTGACAAAAGTCATTCAAACTCCCCTAAAATTAAAATTTATAGGGAAAGATCCATATAATGGACGCCAATTTGTGAAAGGATAAATATGGCAAGAGTAAAAACGGGCGTAGTTAGAAGAAGACGCCATAAGAAAGTTTTAAAACTTGCACGTGGTTTTTATAGTGCAAGACATAAACATTTTAGAAAAGCTAAAGAACAACTTGAAAGAAGTTTAGTATACGCTTATCGTGATCGTCGCCAGAAAAAACGTGACTTCCGCCGTCTGTGGATAGTTCGTATAAATGCTGCTTGCAGACTAAACGACATAAGCTACTCAAGATTTATGAATGGTCTTAAAAAGGCTAACATAGAGCTTGATAGAAAAATTTTAGCTGATCTAGCTATGAATGACGCGGACGCATTTGCGGCGCTTGCAAGATCTGCAAAAGACGCTTTAAAATAATTATTAAGCCCCATTTGGGGCTTTTTAAATTTCAATACTCACATCAAAACAGTGTTTAACATTTCCTTTAAAATATATCTTCTCATTTTCTAGTCTTAGTTGTAGTTCCTCGCCGCTTTTAGGATATACGCTTAAAATTTTATTTGCATGTAAATTTAAAACCGCACCGTAAAAGCATGCCGCCATACCGGTTCCGCAAGCTAGCGTCTCATCTTCAACGCCACGTTCATATGTTCTTACTTTTAGCAATCCGTTTTCAAATTTGGCGAAATTTATATTTGCATTATATTTGTGTCGCAGATGTTTTGCTAAATTTAGGTCAAATTTATCCAAATTTTGTGTAAAATGCACCAAATGTGGCACTCCCGTATCGTAAAAAAACCACTCTTTATCAAATTCGTTTATACTATCTTTGCTTAGGATTTTAGGGCTTGTTAATTCGACTTCAACGCTATTTTCATCCACATCTCCGGTTATTAGCCCGGCACCGGTTAGAAGGTTGGAGCTTTTGTTTATAAGAGCGTTTTTATAAGCGTATAAAAATGCCGCTCTTGAGCCGTTGCCGCACATATTTGCACTACTTCCGTCAGAGTTGTAAAACTCCCATCTTATACCATCGTCATACGGCAAGATAACTATCAGTCCATCGGCTCCTATGCCGTTTTGTCTGTCGCAAATTTTTACAGCAAAGTCGCTTCTATCTGCCTTTAAAAACGTATGAAAGATCACAAAATCATTGCCACTTGCATTGTATTTGCTAACCAACATTTGCTTTACCTTTTAGATCGTTTAAGAATTTATTTACACTTGCCTCTAGATTTAACAAGTCTGAGCTATTGTCTATAATAAAATTTGCCATTTTTCGTTTTTCTTCGATGTCTATTTGCAGATTTACACGTGATTTTGCCGCTTTGCTATCAAGCTCGTTTCTTTTCATTACTCTTTTTATAAGCTCTTCTTTTGAAGCATAAACGACTACTACTTTTTCAAAACACTCATAAACGCCCTTGCGCTCAAAATAAAGCGGTATATCAACGAAATAAAAAATATTTTTATCTTCTAAAATTTCACACTTGGCATAAATTTCATCTCGTATCTTTGGATGTAAGAGCTCTTCAAGCCATGATAATTTGTCTTTATCTGCAAATACGATCTCGCCCAGTTTTTTTCTATCTACTTTGCCGTTTTTAACAACATCTTTAAATTTTATAGAAATTTCATCAGCCAAACTTTGTAAGACTTCGTGCGCTATTTCATCAGCGTCTATCACGCTATATCCGTGTAGTTTTAGTAGTGTGCAAACCGTGCTTTTGCCAGATCCTATCGAGCCTGTTACAACGATGCCTTTTTTAAATTTACGCATTTTTGACCTTTATTTTACTACGATTTTAGCAAATTTTGGCTAAAATCAGCCAAAATTTAAGGGGGCGAAAATGATAACATATAAAGACGCTGGTGTTGATATTGATGCAGGAAATGAGTTTGTCAATGCGATAAAACCTCATGTTAAATCAACCTTTACTCCGTTGGTTTTGGGTGGTATCGGCTCGTTTTCAGGAGCTATCAAACTACCAAGCGGCTATAAAAATCCTGCCATTTTAGGCGCAACCGATGGTGTTGGCACAAAGCTTAGGCTTGCCATAGATGCAAATCGCCTTGATAAAGTAGGTGAGGATCTAGTCGCAATGTGCGTAAACGACCTGATATGCAACTTTGCTACGCCGTTGTTTTTTCTTGATTATTACGCTACGGCAAAGCTTGATATAAATTCAGCCGAAGTCGTAGTTAAGGGTATTGCAGAAGGTTGCAAGAAGGCAAGTTGTGCTTTAATAGGCGGCGAAACGGCAGAGATGCCCTCAATGTATGAAAAAGGTGATTTTGACCTGGCCGGATTTGCTGTTGGCATGGCTGAGATAGACGAGATAGATAGAGCAAAATTTGTAAAAAAAGGCGATAAGCTTTTAGCGCTTAGCTCAAGTGGGCTTCACTCAAACGGTTACTCATTGGCAAGAAAAGTAGTTGAAAGCAAAGGGTTAAAATTTGACGATAAATTGGGAGATAAAAATTTAATCGACCTTTTACTGGAGCCAACTAGAATTTATGTGCCTGAATTTTTAAAACTAAAAGATAAACTAAACGCTCTAGCTCACATCACAGGCGGTGGTTTGGTTGAAAATTTACCTCGTGTTTTCCCTGTAGGACTTGGTGCAAAGATAAATGTAGACGCTATCAAGCGACCTGAAATTTACTCGATATTTGATGGAGTTGTAGAACAAGCAGAGCTTTATCGCACATTTAATATGGGCGTAGGCATGGTGCTTGTAGTAAGCCCTGAAAATGTGAAATTTATACTTGAGGATTCTGACGCTTATGAGATAGGCGAAGTCGTAGAAGGTAGCGGCGTAGAGCTTATCTAAATTTAAAATATCTTGCTTTGAAAATAATCAAAGCAAGATAAAGTTTTATTTTATTTTGATGTAATCTTCCGCTTTATACTCTTTTTTAGCATTATAGTCCTCTAGCAGTTTAACCACTATCGGACTAAGTAATAAAACAGCTATAAGGTTTGGCAGTACCATAAGACCGTTAAAGAGGTCAGAAAGCTCCCAAACGAGTTTTATTTTTAGCAGGCTTCCTAAAAATACAAAAGCAACTACTAGTACTTGCAAAAATTTAACACCTTTTTTGCCAAAAAGATATCTGACGTTTATCTCTGCAAAATAATACCAACCAAGTATCGTTGTAAATGCGAAGAAAAATAGGCAAACCGCAACAAACGAATACCCGATAGTATGTCCTAGAAGATGTGATGAAAATGCCTCTTGAACAAGGGTTATACCGCTAAATACCGGCTGACCGTTTTCAAATGCTACGACGTTTGAGCTAAGCACTACAAAGACGGTGATGTTAAGTACGATAAATGTATCTACAAAAACCGACATGATACCTAAAACACCTTGCTCGACAGGATGTTTTACTTTAGCGGCTGCATGCGCGTGAGGAGTTGAGCCCATACCAGCTTCGTTACTGAACAAACCTCTTGCTATGCCGTATCTCATGGCAGTTGCGATACTAGCACCGATAGCGCCGCCCCAAGCGGCAGAAGGGTTAAACGCTGCTTCAAATATTATGCTTACAACTGATGGAATTTCTTTAAAATTTACGCAAACTATAAGTAGACCGACGATGACATATATGATAGCCATTACAGGAACCACCTTTTCCGCAACTCTTGCGATGGCCTTAACTCCGCCTATAAAAACTACCGCACAAACTATGGCTAAAACTAAGCCTATCGCCCATTGAGGGATACCAAAAGCCCCCGAAAAGCCATCTGATATAGAGTTAGCTTGAACCATATTTCCCATAAAACCAAGTGCTAAAATAATAGCCACCGCAAAAAATCCTGCTAAAACTTTACCAAGTTTTCCGCCGATACCTTTTGAGATGTAAAATGCCGGACCGCCTATGGTGTGATCGCTATCGTCTTTTGTTTTATAAACTTGTGCCAGACAAATTTCGGCAAAATTTGTAGCCATGCCTAAAAACGCCGCGCACCACATCCAAAATATCGCACCTGGTCCGCCCATTACAAGTGCGGTTGAAGCGCCAACCAAGTTGCCGGTGCCAACTTGTGCGGCCACTGCTGTTGCTACTGACTGAAACGAACTCATACCGTCTTTGCCGGCTGCTTCGCCGTGTAAAGAGAAGTTTCCAAAAAGGCGATTCCACCCATCTTTAAACTTAAAAATCTGAACAAATTTTAGTCTAAATGTGAAAAAGAGACCGGTTCCGCATAGGAGGGTTATTAAAAAATAAGGCCCCCAAACAAAGGAATTTACCTTGCTAACGAGTTCTGTGAATAGTTCCAAAACAACATCCTTTCATGATATAGATTTTAAAGTGTATTTAAAAAAAAATTAAAATTTTATAAAAATTAAATTTTTTAATATAAAATTACAATACAACCTTACTTTTTGTTATAAAATAAATTTCAAATACCCTGTTTGTCGCATTCTCTATATAAATTTAAGCTAAAATTTATATTAAAATATCACAAATAAAGTCACAAAAAATGCTATATTTATCTTTGTTTTATCTTAGCTAGCCACTCGCTAAGAGTTTTTTCAAAACCGATCCCGTCACTTTTATAAAATTTAAGTGGTTTTGTAAGGTAGTTTTGTTCGACCCAGCCCCCAAAATCATGTGGATAAAGGTAGTTCTTTACCTCGGGAGCAGTGTTGATTAGGTATTTTGGTATTTGAAGTTTTTCTTCGCTTTTTACGTAACTAAGAGCCGAATTTATCGCTACATAGCTTGAATTTGACTTTGGTGAATGCGCTAGATAAACGGCACATTGTGCAAGGATTATGCGGGCTTCGGGATAGCCGATTTTGCTTACGGCATTTAGGGTGCTGACAGCTAAATTTAAGGCGTTTGGATTGGCGTTGCCGATATCTTCGCTAGCAAGTATAACCATACGTCTAGCGATAAAATCCGCACTCTCTCCAGCGTCAATCAACCTTGCTAGATAATAAATGGCGGCATTTTCGTCGCTACCTCTAAGGCTTTTTATGAGCGCACTTGCTAAATGATAGTGTGTGTCATCCTCGCTGATACCCTCTGAAACGGCATTTGCCCTAAGTGTTTTTAGGTTATCCAAGGTTATATTTATGTCTATGCTAAGCGCAAATTCGAGTAAATTTAATAAGCTTCTAGCGTCGCCTCCGCTGCTTTTAAACAAATACTCTTTTGCTTCTTTGTCTATATTAAATTTCACCTCTTCTTGCACACGCTTTAATAATCTGTCAAAGTCTTTTGAGCTTAATGGCTTAAACTCAAAAAGCATAGAACGACTTCTGATGCCTGAACTTAGTGTGAAGAACGGATTTTCAGTGCTTGCACCAATAATTATAGCACGGTAATTTTCCATCGGGATCAAAAGCGCTTCTTGTTGTGTTTTGCTTAGCCGATGAATCTCATCGATAAAAAACAGCGGCTTAACTAACGCGTTTTCATAGTTTTTTAAAATTTTACGAAATTCATCTATTTTTAAATTACCGCCGTCAAATTCATAAAAGTCGTATTTCATAAGACTTGCAACAGCTCTGGCAAAGCTTGTTTTACCACATCCCGCAAGCCCGTAAAACATACTATGGGGGATCTTTTCGTTTTCTATAAATTTTTTAAAAACCCTAACGATATCTTCTTGACCGCAGATCTCATCAAGGGTTTTTGGGCGAAATTTAAGGGCAAACATCGAATTTATTGACATCCCTCACACTCAACAGAGCGATCGGCTACGTTATTTACCTTTTCGCTATCAGGTGATTCTGAGCGAAGGTAGTAGGTTGATTTTAGTCCAAGCTCCCATGCGAGTGTGTAAATTTCACTTAAATATCCGCCACTTGCCTTATCAAGGCTCATAAAGATATTTAGGCTTTGACCCTGGTCGATCCACTTTTGACGAACAGCTCCGGCTTTTATAAGGACTCTTTGATCAAGCTCGTAAGCAGGCGTGTAGTACTGCCAAGTATCAGGACTTAAATTTGGCACAACATTTGGTATCATACCGCTTAGATTATGCTCAAACCATTTTCTCTTATATACAGGCTCGATAGTTTGTGTAGTGCCTACAAGTATGCTTATGCTTGAGGTAGGGGCGATTGCCATTAGATAGCCGTTGCGCATACCGTCGGTTTTAACTTTTTGGCGAAGCTTGTCCCAGTCGCAGCTTCCATCATCAAACAAGCCTCCGCGATTTACCAAGGCTTTTGCATTTTCGTTTGCAACATCGATAGGCATTATGCCTTTGCTCCATTTTGAGCCCTCAAAAGTTGGATACTTGCCTTTTTCAACAGCTAAATTTGAGCTTGTATATATCGTGTGGTAGCTTATGTTTTCCATTACACTATCTATAAGTGCTAAATGCTCGTAACTTCCCCATTTTACGCCTTTTTGTGCTATCATTTGAGCTTCGCCCATTACACCAAGCCCTATAGATCTACTGCTTAAATTTGTGTATTTTACTTTTTTGTGTGGGTAGAAATTTAGATCGATTACGTTATCAAGCATCCTAACTGCTATCGGAACTACTCTTGATATATCTTCAGGCGTATTTATCTTGCTTAAATTTACGCTTGCTAGGTTACAAACTGCTGTTTTGCCTTCGGTTGCCTCTTTTTCTACGATAAAGATTTCTTTACCTTTTAGGCTATCAAGCGCACTAAGTTTCTTAGCTTTTTTTGTTATGCCGCTATCTACCGTAACATCGTCTTCTTCGTCAAATAGTTCTACTTCGCCATCTGTATAGATGATTTTGATCTTATAGTAGTTTGGCTCGGTGTTTTGAAAAATTTCAGTACATAAATTTGAGCTTCTAATTATGCCTTCGTGGTCGTTTGGATTAGCTTTGTTTGCATTGTCTTTAAACGCTAAAAACGGCATGCCTGTCTCAAAATAGCTAGTTAGTATCTTTTTCCAAAGATCTTTTGCTAGCATGGTATTTTTTTGGATATTTTCGTTGTTTTCATACTCTAGGTATTTTTTCTCAAACTCATCTCCGTAAAGCTCGCAAAGATCGCTCACGTCAGCCGGGTCAAAAAGTGTCCATTTGCCGTTTTCTTGCACTCTTTTCATAAAGAGATCATTTATCCAAAGCGCAGGGAAAATTTCATGCGCCCTGCGTCTTTCTTCGCCCGAGTTTTTACGAAGGTCTAAAAAGTCGCTAACATCCATGTGCCAAGGCTCGATATAAACGGCGATAGCGCCTTTTCTAGTGCCTAGCTGATCGACTGCAACGGCTATATCGTTGGTTATCTTTAAGAAAGGTATGATACCTCCTGCTGCATTTTTATGCCCATCTATGCTACCGCCCATAGCGCGAACCTTACTCCAGTCCCAGCCGATACCTCCGCCAAATTTAGAAAGAAGAGCCATCTCTTTATAGCTATCAAAAATTCCCTCGATATTATCGGGAGTAGAGCCGATGTAGCATGAGCTTAGTTGGTGACGCTGTGTTCTTGCGTTTGATAGAGTAGGGGTTGCTAGCATAACCTCAAATTTACTTATCAGGTCGTAAAATTTCTTAGCCCAGCCTTGGCAGTCAAGTTCGTTTTGGGCAAGAAACATCGCTATGGCCATAAACATTTGCTGTGGAAGCTCTATAGGTTTTCCTTGCTTATCTTTTATCAAGTATCTGTCGTAAAGTGTTTTTATGCCAAGATATGCAAATTGCAAATCACGCTGCGGTTTTATGTAGTCATTTAGATCATCAAGGTCGTATTTTTCTTTTAATCCGGGCACTATACGATCGGCTTTTTCACCCTTTTCAAAATACTCCCTTAAGTGGCTATATCCATTATATCCTGTTACTTTATGGTATAGATCGTATAAAAATAATCTAGCAGCGACGAATGTCCAGTTTGGACGGTCGATATCTATCTTGTCTACGGCGGTTTTTATAAGCGTTTGTTGGATCTCTTCAGTTGTTATCATATCTCTAAACTGAATTTTTGCATCTACTTCGAGTTCGCTAAGGCTTACGTTATCAAGTCCGACCACCGCTTCACTCGTGTATTTTTTGATCTTACTTATATCTAACTCTTCCGTTCTTCCGTTGCGTTTTATTACTTTCATATTCTCTCTTTTGGGTGTATTTAAAAAATGGATTTTATCTTATGCTTGTTTTTAAACAGCTTAGGACGATTTTAGTCGCTTTTTATGGTGCTTTGCGCGTGAAATTTGTATTTAAAAATTTTATTACTTTTTAAAAATTTGCATTTGTATGAAGGAAATTCCGCTTGAAAATCAAGCGGAAATATATCATATCGGCATTACGCGAATATTTGTGCTTAGTTTTTCTTGTAGAACGTTTTCTATAGCGTAAAGTGTGCCACCTGCACCACTAGCACAGCCTGAACATGCGCCAAGATAACGGATGTAAATATCTATGTTACCCTCTGGTGTTTTTTGTATATCAATAACCTCAAGATCCCCGCCGTCCATCATAAGCATAGGGCGAATTTCGCTATCCATTATGCCCTCAACGGCTTTTAGCTGACCCACAACACTTAGTTCATCAAAATTTAATTGATCGCCTAAAGCTTTTGCGTTAGCTTGCTTTTTAAGACGCTCTTGCTCCATCTCGGCTCTTGTGTCGCGTAAGATGTCGGTTAGGTAGTATTCACGTTTTTCGTGTCCGCCTGGTTTTATGCATGACTTACAAAATGCCCCGGCCTTTGTGTATTGAGTGATCTCTTCAACTGTTTTAAGATCGTTTAGTTTTATAACTTCTTTAATCGTTCCAAGACTAACTCTAGCGCATTCGCAAACGATGATCTCATCTTCAAAATGATCAGGATCGACACCTTTGTAGCTAGCCGCGGCAGCCTTGATAACATCATATGCCATAACCGAGCAGTGCATCTTTTGAGGTGGCACGGCAGGAGTTTCAGGTGTATCGCGCATAGCTTTTTCTACATCTATATTTGTTATTTTTACCGCTTCATCTACGGTTTTACCGATACAAAGTTCAGCCATTGTGTCAGAGCTAGCTATCGCTGTGCCACAACCAAAGCTTTTAAATTTAGCATCTATAATAGTATCTGTTGCTTCATCTACAAGCCAATAAAGACGAACCGCATCGCCGCAACTTTCCGCACCAAAGTCGGCTACGATAAGTTTTGCGCCACGCTCTTTTGCTTCATTTTCGGTTATCTCGCCCATAAATTTTGGATTATTCATTCTGTCTTGGACGACTTGAGAGTATTCATCCCAGATCGAACCGCCTATTAAACTATCTTTTGCCATATTATTCCTTTTTTTGACACACTTGGCGTCTTTTTTTAAATTTATTTAAATTTATAGTCCGCTTACGTGACCTTCTGGAGTGTAAGCAAATGTGCTTGAAATTCCTCTTAGTCTTTCTACGGCTTTTTTGATCTGCTCGATCGCATAATCTATCTCTTCTTCGGTATTAAAACGTGAAAGAGATAAGCGAAGCGCAGTGTGAGCAAGTTCTTTATCCGCTCCGATAGCTTCCATTATCGGGTTGCTTTCAAGTGTTTCGCTAGCGCAAGCAGAGCCTGTTGACGCAGCGATGCCGGCGCGGTTTAAGTCCCAAAGCATAGCTTCTCCTTCTACGCCTTTTATAGAGGCGAGGATGGTGTTTGGCACTCTGTTTTCACGTCTTCCGACAACGCTCACATCAGGCAGGCTTAAAAGCGCATCCTCAAGTTTATCGCGTAATCTTTTTACGTGAGAGTTTTCAAAACTCATAAATTTATTAGCGAGTTCAAGTGCTTTACCCATACCTACGATACCTGCAACATCAAGAGTTCCGCTTCTGCGACCGCCCATGTGTTCTCCGCCGTGAAGTAGACTGCTAAGAGCTTGGCTATCTTTTATATAAAGTCCGCCAACACCTTTTGGACCGTGAAATTTATGAGCAGAAAAACTCATGAAATCAACATCAAGATCACGAACATTTATAGGAATTTTGCCAAACGCCTGAACAGCGTCTGTGTGGAAAAGTGCGCCGTATTCGTGTGCGACCGAAGCTAATTCTTTTATAGGAAATATCATGCCAGTTTCGTTGTTTGCATACATTACCGAAACCAAAGCCACATCTTCGCCCATAACTTCACGAAGTTGATCAGGCGTTATGATGCCTTCTTCGTTTACATCAACGATGGTGATTTGGACACCAAATTGTTTTAAAAACTCACAGGTCATGCGGATAGCAGGATGTTCGACCGCGGTTGTTACTACTCTTTTACGTTCACCATTGGCTATCTTGTCAAAATATATCCCTTTTATAACCCAGTTATTACTCTCTGTCGCACATGAAGTTACGATGATATCATCGCTGTCTTTTGCGTTTATCCCAACATATAGCTGATCTAGTGCATTGCGAAGTGCAGGGTGTGTTTCTGAGCCAAATTTATGTAAGGAATTTGGGTTGCCGTATTTTTCGCAAAAAAACGGTTTCATCGCCTCAAAAGCTTCGGGATCAACCATCGTAGTTGCGTTATTATCTAAGTAAACTCTCAAATTTTTGCCTTTAATTAGGATAGAAATTATCCTTTTTATTTTTGATGGAATATTATAGCAAATTTCATTAATTTTTGTTTAAATTTTGTATCTAGCTTTTTCAATTTAACAGCAATTATGATATTAAATTTATATTGAAATTCTTTATCAATATGTGATATATTCGGTGTCGTAGAGATGACTAGGATAAAAGAGGTAAATTTACTCCTAATATTAATTATTTTTTTAAGAAAAGTCCCAAAAATTATATGCGATATAATTTAAAATTTAAATAGCATAATATTAATGTAGAAGAAATTATGTGAAATTTGATTTTTTAATTTTTTTTTAGTATAATCACGCCTTGCTTAAACTAGAAAGACAATATCACAAAAGATAATCAAAGGAAAAATTATGAAAAAAGAGATACATCCAGAGTATGTAGAATGCACCGTGACTTGCGCTTGTGGTAACACTTTTAAGACAAAGTCAAACAAAAGTGAGATCAGAATAGACATTTGCAGTGAGTGCCATCCGTTTTTTACAGGCAGTGAAAAGATCGTAGATAGCGCTGGCCGCGTTGAGAAATTCAAGAAAAAATACGCTTTAAACTAAGCCTTGCTTTACTTTGTTCCTACTCCGATAGGAAATTTAGAAGACATCTCGCTTCGTGCGCTTAGCGTCTTGCGCAGTTGCGAGATAGTCGTATGTGAAGATACAAGAGTAAGTAAATCTCTTGTTAGACTGCTTAATGAACGCTTTGACGCACACATCAATATACAAAATTTTATCCCACTTCATACGCACAACGAAAGCGAGTTTTTTGCAAATTTAACTCGCGAATTTTTTGATAAAAATATCGCATATATGAGCGATGCAGGGATGCCAGGCATTAGCGATCCAGGGGTTAGCCTTATAAGATACGCGCAAAATCACAACATAGGCTATGAGGTGTTAAGTGGTGCAAATGCTGCACTTTTAAGTGTTGTTGCCAGCGGACTTTGCGAGAAAGAATTTGTGTTTTTGGGTTTTTTACCAAACACGGGTAAGGAGCGAACTCAAGCCATACAAAATGCCCTAAATTTAGCTTATCCATGCGTTATATATGAAAGTCCTAAACGAATTTTATCTCTTGTAAATGATATCGCAAAGCTTGAGCCTGAGCGAGAAATTTTTGCTATAAAAGAAGCAACTAAAAAATTTGAAACCAAATTTAAAAGTAGTGCTATAAAAATGTCTGAAATTTTAGAGAGATCAAACTTAAACGGCGAGTGGTGTGTTGTTGTCTCGCAAAGCGATAATCCAAGTTTTGAAACCATAAGCATAAGCGATATAAACGCCCTTGATATCGCTCCAAAAGCAAAAGCTAAACTACTAAGTAAAATAACCGGACAAGAGGTTAAGAAAATATACAACGAGCTTACAAAATAAGTTTTCTTTTACTTGATTTTAGGTATTATCAAGCCCATGATAATATATGGAAAACAACTATTTTTACATGTTTTAGAAAAACATCCGAAGTTAATCAACGAGATATATCTCTCAAAAGAGTGTGACGCAAAACTTTTTTCACGTATCTGCAAGGTCGGTAAAAAAATAATTCGTGTTGATAACCAAAAAGCGCAGTCTTTGGCTCACGGAGGAAACCATCAAGGCTTTTTGGCTAGTGTTAATGAATACGAATTTGCCGATATAAACGAACTTAAAAAGTTAAATTTCGTAGTCGTGCTTTATGGTATCAGCGATGTTGGCAATATCGGTGCTATAGCAAGAACGGCTTATGCGTTAGGCTGCGAGGCGATTATTGTTGTTGCTAAAAATATTAACATGGAAGGTGTTTTGCGTTCAAGTAGCGGAGCGGCATATGAGATACCTATCGCGCTAGTTGATGATGGACTTAGTTTGTTAAATGAATTAAAGCAGCGCGGATTTACTCTGTATGCTACCGCAAGTAACGGCAAAAATGTTCATGAGGCAAAATTTAAAGAAAAACGTGCGCTTATCATGGGTAGCGAGGGCGAAGGCATACCGCAAAAAGCTGTTGCAAAATGCGATGAGTGTATAGGCATAAAACTAAAAGAGGATTGGGACTCGTTAAATGTAAGTGCCGCCTTTGCGATAATCTGTGATAGGATGATAAATGAATGAACTTGAGAGCATAAAAGAGATCGGGATAAAAGAAGTTGCGAGAAAGACGCATATTGAGCCAATTTTTTTACAATACATAGTTGATAAAAATTTTGAAAAATTGGTGCGTTTAAATGCAAGAGGTTATATTAAAATTTTGCAACGCGAGTATAATCTTGAGCTTAGTTTGTGGCTTGAAGAGTATGAGGCATTTTTAAACGAACACAAGCCTCAAAATGTAAATTCTATAAAAATCAACCCTAAAATTCCAGCCTATACCTCAGACACCACTTCTGCTAGAAAGTCGCGAGGCTCGTTTTCATGGTTGGCTTGGCTTGTTATTTTGTTTGCTCTTGGTGGCGGGGTTTATTATTTTGAAGCTTATAAATACCTAGAAAATTTGCCAAGTCTTTTTGAGGATGAAAATCGAAGTGCGGTTTATTCTGATTCTAGTATAGTAAATGAGGTCAAGCAAAACATTAAAGAGGCAAATATAACGATAACCAAAACACAGTTTCCGCAAGATGAAAATTTGACAAAAGAAAAAGAAGCCGTAGAGAGCAACGTAGCTAAACTAGCACCAAAGATCGAGCAAAACGCAAGCACGATCGTTATAAATATAGAGCAAAATTTAGATCAAAACGTAGGCACTCAAAGCTCTGCGCTTGAGAGATTAACTACAAGCATAACTGAACCAAAAGACAAAAACGTCACCGCCCCTACAGCTGTTATCGTGCCAAAACAACGCGTTTGGATAGGAGTCATAAATCTTGAAAATGACCAAAAAATATCCAGAGACTCAAGCGAAAATTTAACGATAGATCTAAGTAAAAGACAGCTTATAGTTTGTGGCAACGGTCAGTTAGAGCTAAAAGTAGGTGACAAAATAAGTAAATTTGCTCCCGGTAAGGCAGTCAGGCTTTTGGTTGAAAACGGAGAGATAAAACCTATAACTTATGATGAATTTATCATGTTAAACAAAGGTAAAACGTGGTGAAATTTCTTGCTTTTTTGCTATGTTTTGTCTGTTTTTTAGAAGCAGATGTTGCTAAAAGCGTAGTTGCTTTAAGTATAAACGAGCAAAAAGCAAGTGAAATTTCCACTAAAAATTTCATAAACGCAAACGGCGCTATTAACGTGGTGGCCATCACAAACGAACTAAAGTCGAAAAATATTTTTGATGCAAGGTCATTTTCGTCTTCAAGCTTAAATTTGGACTTTTTTACCGAGGATGAAATTTCTGCGACACTGTTTATAAAGGCTTTAAATTTTAGTATAAATTCGATGGGTGGTATCGTAGCAAATATCAATAAATTTGCAAATTCAAACGGTCTTACTTACGGAGTTACGGTTGTAAAACGAGATGGTATAGACCCGGTTTTGCTTGATGAAAATTTAAAGTTAAGCGGATTTAAGACCTTAGGTTTTGATAGAAAAGACGGTGCTTTGCTTGTTTTGCTAAATGGTAAAAATTTAAACATCCCTGCCGGAATAGCGCAAATAAATGAAAACAACGAGCTTATTTTGGAACGATTAAGTTCGGCATTCTTTTTAAATACAAATGGCGCAAATTCAGTAAGTATCACATCTTTAGCGCCAAATAGATGGATGCCAGATATTAGAATTTATGATAAAAATTTAGTTCAAATTTCGCATTTTCAAGAGTATGCCATAGCGCAAAAATACGAAATAACCCTGCCGAGTAATGCTAGTTATATGCTTTTGGGTGATAGCGTAGATATAAGTAATATCAAAAAAGAGATAGTTATTAAATTTATAAAATAGGGGAAATTTATGTTTGACGAGATTCGTTTTAACACGATAGAGAGGCTGCCAAATTATATCTTTGCTGAAGTAAATGCTATAAAAATGGCGGCACGTAGAGCCGGAGAGGATATCATAGACTTCTCGATGGGAAACCCCGAAGGTCGCACACCGCAACATATCGTAGATAAACTTTGCGAGAGTGCGCAAAAAGATAAAACGCACGGGTATTCGGCGAGTGCGGGAATTTATAAGCTTCGTCTAGCTATATGTAATTGGTATAAAAGAAAATACGATGTTAACCTTGACCCCGAAACAGAAGCCGTCGCTGTTATGGGCTCAAAAGAGGGATTTGTTCATCTTGCTCAAGCCGTTGTAAATCCAGGCGATGTTGCCGTAGTTCCTGATCCTGCTTATCCGATACATACGCAGGCGTTTTTGTTTGCAGGTGGAAGTGTTGCTAAAATGCCACTTCATTATAATGACAAATTTGAACTTGACGAAAATAAATTTTTTGAAAATTTAGAACACACTATATACTCGAGCTCTCCAAGACCAAAGTATGTTGTTGTAAATTTCCCTCATAACCCAACGACCGTAACCGTGCAAAAGAGCTTTTATGAGCGCCTGGTTGCGATGTCTAAGAAGGAGAGATTTTATATCATTTCAGATATCGCCTATGCGGATCTAAGTTTTGACGGATATAAAGCGCCTAGTATTTTTGAAGTAGAGGGCGCAAAAGACGTGGCGGTAGAGTGCTATACTCTTTCAAAAAGCTATAATATGGCTGGCTGGAGGGTCGGCTTCATGTGTGGCAATAAACGCCTCTGTGCCGCTCTTAAAAAGATAAAATCATGGGTTGACTATGGTATGTTTACACCTATCCAGGTAGCCGCAACAGTAGCGCTTGATGGCGATCAGGGCTGCGTTGGAGAGATAAGAGCAGTTTATGAAAAACGTCGCGATATCTTGCTTGATGCGTTTGATAATGCCGGTTGGAGCATGAACAAGCCAAGCTCAAGTATGTTTATTTGGGCAAAACTACCGCCTAAATTTTCACATCTTGGAAGTCTTGAATTTTCAAAACAGCTCTTAACAAAGGCGCAAGTGGCTGTAAGTCCTGGCATAGGTTTTGGCGAGGGAGGGAATGACTATGTTCGTTTTGCTCTTATCGAAAACGAAAATCGTATCCGCCAAGCAGCAAGAAACGTCAAACGATATTTGAAAGATTTTGAATAATAAAATTTAAAGAGTTTTAATGAGAGTAGCAATATTAGGCGTAGGAACCGTTGGCGAGCAAGTCGCTAAAATCCTAATCCAAAATCAAAAACTAATCACCGCTAGAAGCGGTAAAGAGATAACTCCTGTTATCGGTGTTGTTAAAAATTTAAATAAAAAACGCGACGTTGGTATCCCGTTAACGGATGATATGGATGCTGTTTTAAAACGCGACGATATCGATGTTTATGTAGAGCTTATGGGTGGGGTGGACTATCCTTATCGTATCATAAGTGAAATTTTAAAACGTAAAAAAGCAGTAGTAACTGCTAATAAAGCCCTTCTTGCTTATCATAGATATGAGCTACAAAATATCGCGCAAGACACACCTTTTGGCTTTGAAGCAAGTGTCGCAGGCGGCATACCGATCATAAAAACCCTAAGAGAGGGGCTTAGTGCAAACCATATAAGCTCTGTAAAAGGCATAATGAACGGAACTAGCAACTATATCCTGACCTCCATGATGCAAGGAGGAGCCAGTTTTGAGCAAGCGCTTAAAAGCGCGCAAGAGTTAGGATATGCCGAGGCTGACCCGACATTTGATGTTGGTGGTTTTGACGCGGCGCATAAGCTACTCATACTTTCAAGCATAGCCTACGGTGTTTATGGAAAGCCCGAGGACATCTTGATAGAGGGTATAGAAAATATCACAAAAGAGGACATTTTCTTCGCTCAAGACTTTGAATACATTATAAAACTCCTTGCTATCGCCAAAAAAGTGGATGATAAAGTTGAGCTTAGGGTTCATCCTGCTCTTGTAGCAAAAGATAAGATGATAGCTAAAGTCGATGGCGTAATGAACGGCATAAGTGTTGTGGGGGACGCGGTCGGTGAGACGATGTTTTATGGTCCTGGTGCTGGCGGCAGCGCGACGGCAAGTGCTGTTATAAGTGATCTTATCGATATAGCAAGAGATGTAAAATCTCCTATGTTTGGATACAAAATACCACTCGAGCTAACTCCTCTTGAGCTACTTGCGCAAGATGAAATCCGCACAAAATACTACTTTAGACTAACAGTCGATGACAAAATGGGTGTTTTAGCCAAGATAACAAATATCATGAGCGAGAACAACCTCTCTATAGATAGCTTCTTGCAAAAACCAAAGCTAAAGGGCGACGAAAACGGCGTAACGCTGTTTTTCACTACCCATACGAGCCTTGAACTTGATGTAAAGAGAGTTATTGAAATTTTAACCAAGCAAGAATTTGTTAAAGAAAAACCTTTTATGATAAGGATAGAGGGTTAAAATTTAAATCCAAAATAGGTGGATTATCAAAATTCGCCTATTTTTATTAGCATTTAAGTGACCTACAAGCGCTAAAAAGTTAAAATCACACCTGCAGTTCTGCGTGGCAGAAATACCTTTGCATGGATCAAACATATGTATCCCATAAAAACTATTATAAGGCATAGTTGCATAAGTGCGAATTATGCAAATTTAAGCATAAGTGAAATTTTTAAAATTTCATTCGCAAGATATTTCATCTACAATAAATTTAACACACGCTACAAAGCAAATAACTACACCTAAATTCATCATATCGTATACCAAATCAAAAAACTAACAACAAACCAAAGAAAGGAGAAAGCATATGAAATTAAAGAAACAAACGCATCTCGTCGTAGCTTTTTAAAAGGCGCTATGGCAATAGCTGCTGCTGCCACACCTGAAGTGATGCTTGCGGGCTACACACCGTTTAAGTCTGATTCGTTGCAGGTTTGGTCGTGCGGGGGATTATCTGAACCTTTTGCACAGATAAATGCAGAGTATGAAGCCAGAACAGGCCATAACATCCAATACACCGGCGCCTTTGCAGGTGCGCTTGGAAAGTCGCTACTGGCCTTGCAAGGCAAGACGGAGGTCTTTGGTGTTAATAAATTTATCGCTAGCAACATAAATATCCCTATCGCACACGGCGAGCGGATCTATACAAGGTGGCAATACAAGGCGTATTTTGAAAATCACTCCATATCCATGATACAGCCCGATATCGGCACAAATGGCGGCATAACCGAGACTAAGAAGGTTTGTGATATGGCTCACGCTTATGATGTCGGAGTGCAAATTCATGTATGCTCTAGCCCGCTTCTAACGGCTGCGGCGCTTCATCTTGAGACGGCTTTGCCAAATTTCACCATCCACGAACACCATGTATATAACCTGCACGAATACAACAAGGCGCTTTGCAAGCACGACTATCAGCCCATTAACGGCTTCATCGCGCCACCTGAAATTTCTGGTATCGGCAACGAGTGGAGTGAATTTGCCTTTCAAAATGCCCAAATAACAACTATTGGTTAAATTTGATATAATACTTCAAATTTTTGGAGGCAAATTTGGGGCTTGTTTCATATCTTTTTGGAAAAAGCAGCGAAGATCAAGCATGTGCTTATCTTTCAAAGATGAAATTTCAAATTTTAGAGCGAAATTTTCGCTCTAAATTCGGTGAGATCGATATAATTGCAATTGATAAAGAGGGTATACTTTGTTTCATAGAAGTAAAGGCTAGCTCGCTAAAATCAAACCAAATGGGGCATGATGCGATATATAGATTAACACCGAGCAAATACTCTAAAATTTTAAAGGCGGTTGATTACTATCTACTTAAAAACGGTGCAGATAGGGACTACGAAATAGATTTTATAGTTATAAATGGTAAAAATATTGAACTAATAAGAAATATCAGTTTATAAAATTTATTATTTAGATAGTATTTATAAAATTTAATGTATAATTCACCAATATTAAAAATAAGGAGAAAAAATGGGAAAATACATAGAACTTACAACTGAAAATTTTGATGTTGTTAAAGAGGGCGTTGCGCTTGTTGACTTTTGGGCTCCATGGTGTGGACCTTGTCGTATGCTAGCTCCTGTGATCGAGGAACTTGCGGAAGATTTCGACGGCAAAGCAAAAATTTGCAAAGTAAATACCGATGAGGTTCAAGACCTGGCTGTTGAGTACGGTATCCGCTCTATCCCTACTATGCTTTTCTTTAAAGACGGCGAGCTAGTTGATCAAATGGTAGGCGCTCAGTCAAAACAAAGCATAACAGACAAACTAAATTCACTTCTTTAATGGCTTTAAAAAATAGAGGAAGTCTTCTTCCTCTAACCTATATTTTCGGTTCCTTTTTTGGTGCCGCTATGATAGCCATCGTCTTTGCGTATAGCAATTACCGTTTTTCAAAATATAAATTTATAAATTTTTCAGAGCTTATTTTTTATGAAAAAAGTGAAATTTTTATACCCAAAGATGATAAATATCTACTTATAGTTTTTAGCTCTAACCAGTCAAAAATAGAAGAAATTTTAAAAGAGCAAAGGTCAAATTTGCCCGTTGTAGCCGTTGATATGTTGCAAAAACGCGGTGAGTCAAATGAAACCTTAAAAAGTGTAAGTTCGGATATAAACACCATCTTAAAGCTTATAAATACACTAAATATCACGGCAGTGCCAAGCAAAGTCGAGATAGTGCGTCAAAACGGCGAAATTTATAAGCAGGATTCGCAGATAATAAAAATAGAATAAAGGAGAAAATATGTTAGATTTAGCGATTATCGGAGGCGGACCTGCAGGATTAAGTGCGGGACTTTATGCAACAAGAGGCGGACTAAAAAACGTTGTTATGTTTGAAAAGGGCGAGCCCGGCGGTCAGATAACCGGAAGTTCCGAGATAGAAAACTACCCGGGTCAAAAAAATCCTGGCGAGAGCGGATTTGACTTTATGAGCACATGGTGGAAGCAGTGTAGTCATTTTGGCCTTACGCACACTTGGGCAAATGTAACAGGAATTCGCAAAAATGAAGACGGAAGCTTTGATATTTTGCTTGAGGGCGATAAGATAGAAAAGGCAAAGGCCGTTATCGTAGCTACAGGATCAACTCCTCGTCGCGCAGGCTTTAAAGGCGAAGATGAGTTTTTTGGCCGTGGAGTTAGCACTTGTGCTACTTGTGACGGATTTTTCTATAAAAATAAAGAAGTTGCAGTTCTAGGAGGTGGTGACACCGCGATAGAAGAGGCGATATATCTTTCAAATATAGCTTCAAAAGTATATATAATTCACCGTAGAGACGGTTTTCGTGCAGCCCCTACAACGGTAGAAAAAGCACGTAAAAACGAAAAGATAGAGTTTATAACAAATGCAACTATCAAAGAGGCTTACGGCGATAAAGCAGGCCTTAGTGGACTTATCTTAAATACACAAGATGGCGAGCGTGACTTAAAAGTGCCTGGCGTTTTCACTTTCGTAGGACTAAATGTAAATAATGAAATTTTACGTCTTGAAGACGGCTCTTTCATCTGCGACGTAGTTGATGGCGGCCAGGTTGATGTTGATTTGAAAATGCAAACAAACGTGGCAGGCTTATTTGCTGCGGGCGATATCAGAAAAGACGCTCCAAAACAAGTTGTTGTTGCGGCAGCAGACGGCGCTGTAGCTGCTTTAAGCGCACTTAGCTATATAGAAAATCTACACTAAAATTTTTAGAAAAGCCCGGGATAAATTTCCGGGCTTTTACATCACAAATTTTTAATCCAAACTACATAATATAACCGAAATTTTATACCTTTTTTACTATAATATGCAAAAATTTTAAAGGCATATAAATGATAAAAGTCGGTATTCACGGCGCTAGCGGCAAAATGGGTCGCGAGATAATCGCTTGTTTAAAAAATAACGAGGTTGCTAAACTAAGTGTGGCTTATACGATTGAAGAGCTTGATTTTGAACTACCAAAAGATGTTTTGGTAACGGATAAATTTGAAGTTCTTTTTGAAAATAGCGACGTTATTATAGACTTTACAATAAAACAGGGAGCTTTAAATTTAATAAGCTATGCAAGAACAAATCCAAAGCCGCTAGTCATAGGTACAACGGGTCTTGCCGACGAAGGCGCTACTCTTATAGCTCAAGCGGCAAATGCTATGCCGATCCTATATGCGACAAACATGAGCCTAGGTGTTGCCGTTTTAAATAAACTAGCAGCTATCGCTTCAAAAGCTCTAAGAGAATTTGATACTGAAATAGTAGAAATGCATCATAAACACAAAAAGGACGCTCCAAGCGGAACGGCACTAACATTGGCTAAGCATATAGCAGAAGCTAGAGATTTGGACTTAAAAGAGGTTATGACAACCGGCAGAAATGGTCTTATAGGTGAGCGAAAAAAAGACGAGATAGCAGTCCTTGCTCTAAGAGGAGGCGATATAGTCGGTCGTCATACGGTAGGGTTTTATAATGACGGTGAGTTCATCGAGCTAAACCATACTGCAACAAGTCGCGCTACATTTGCAAAAGGTGCTATAAAAGCTGCTATCTGGTTAAGTTCTCAAAACAACGGTCAATACGATATAACAGATTGTTTGGGTATATAAAGGAAAAACATGTGTGCGATAGTCGGAGTAATAAATTCACAAGATGCAGCTAAAACCGCGTATTACGCGCTATTTTCTATGCAGCATCGTGGGCAAGAGGCGAGCGGTATAAGCGCTTGTGATAATGGTGAAATTTTAACACACAAGGGCAAAGGTCTAGTAACCGAAGTCTTTAACGAAAGCTCGCTAAAAACACTAAAGGGTGATATGGCGATAGGACACAACCGCTACGCAACAGCTGGTAAAAACTCAGGCAACGACTCCCAGCCGATAGCGGCAAACTACTCTTTGGGGCAAATTTCGGTCGTGCATAACGGCAACTTTGTAAATAAAGACGAGGTTCGTGGAGCGCTTATAGACGAGGGTGCTATATTTCAGTCAAACATGGATACTGAAAACATCGTTCATCTAATAGCAAGAAACCACAGTCCACACCTGCAAGAGCGCATCACTGCAGCACTTGACAAGATACTTGGTGCGTATTGCTTGCTAGTGCAGTCTCGACATAAAATTTTTGCTATCCGCGATAAATACGGCGTGCGTCCACTCTCACTTGGGAGATTAAAAGACGGCGGGTATATTGTTGCTAGCGAAACATGTGCGTTTGATCTTGTAGAGGCAACTTTCATAAGAGATGTGTGCCCTGGTGAGATGCTAGTTTTTGAAAATGGCAAAGATGAATTTGAGAGCATACAGCTTTTTGAGCCAGAGCCAAGAATTTGCGCGTTTGAGTATATATATTTTGCACGTCCCGATAGCGTTGTAGAGGGTAAAAGCGTCTATGATGTTCGTAAAAAGATGGGCGCGGCACTTGCTAGACAAAGTAAGATTAAGGCTGATTTTGTAGTTCCTGTGCCAGATAGCGGTGTGCCTGCTGCACTTGGATATGCAAACGAGAGCGGCATACCTTTTGAGCTTGCTATCGTGCGTAACCACTACGTCGGACGAACATTTATAGAACCCACGCAAGAGCTTAGAAATTTAAAGGTAAAGCTCAAGCTTAACCCAATGAGCGAGGTTTTAAAAGGCAAAAGCGTTGTTGTGGTTGATGATAGCATAGTTCGCGGAACAACATCTAAAAAAATAGTCGAACTACTTCGTCATGCTGGAGCTAAAGAAATTCACTTTCGCGTAGCTTGTCCGGAGCTAAAATTTCCTGAAAGATACGGCATAGATACTCCAAGTTTTGCCGAACTTATCAGTGCAAACAAAACATGCGATGAGGTTTGTAAATATATAGGTGCAGACACTCTTGAATTTTTAGAGATAGATGACCTTGTGAAAAGTATCGGCGATGAGCGCGACTACTCGCTTGTTAGTTTTGATGGAAACTACTTCATTAAGTAGATGAAATTTATAAATTTTGCCCTTTTTGGCGCATTGTTGCTATTTTACGGTTGCGCAAAAGAGGGTATAAATTTACAAAAAGAAGAACCGTTATGGACGCCTTATATAAAAGAGAACGGCGCTAAATCAGAAATTTTACTTGCATTTGATACAAAATTTATCCCAAACAATACCAAAAATATACCTACCATAGGCAACGCATACACAAAAGATATAAAGTCGCAGAGCAAGGAAAAGCTGGGTCATATCTACCTTCTAGCCAGAGCTAAAGGCAACGTGATAATAAATTTAGACACAAATTCAACTCTTGATATAAATTTAGAAAAAGACAAAGCTGCCTTGCAAAATTCATCGTCATTTAAATTTTACGAATTTAGCTCAGGCTTGATCGAAAGTATTGTTTTTAAAAGCGACAAACAAGGTGTTTGCTTGAATTTTTTATCAAATAAATTTATAAATATCACCAGCGCTACAAATTATTATTTGAGAGATGATGGATTTTTCGCTACGATTTTAGAAATGAGCGTCTTAAAAGATAGAGGTGCAAAGATAAAAAATCTCTCATTTTTTTACGACTTTAACGATGATGCCAAAGAAAAAGAGGCTAGAAATTTTACCGCGAGTGAAAAATTTAAATTTCTCTTATCGCAAGATATTAAAAAACAAGCAAGAATTCTTTCTACTTTATGTGCTATTTAAATTTTAATTTTTCTGTGTGCCAAATATTAAAATTCTAGAGTCAATGGACGGTATTTCTTTTGCGGTTCCATCGATATCTTTACTTACGAGCTCTTTAAATTCCGCAAGGCTATCTATGCGCCAAAGATCGCCACATAAGTCCGCTTCCGATATGCTTAATGTTATGGAAGTCTGGGTTACGTCTGTTACGTCAAGGCAGTTGTTTGTGCCTATTTGTATGGGGAATGCTACGCTTGTCATCTTATATATGTTTTCCTTGCCATTTTCAAACCCGCCTTGCGCCATGTAATAGTGTGTTATATCGCTTACAAAAGTACTAATATTTGTCGCAGCTCTTGCTACGAAAGTATCTTCTCTTGTGCCAAATAGCTTAGGCAAAACAACAGCAGACAAGATCCCAAGAACAACGATGATAAATACAAGCTCAACGGCGGTAAATCCTTTTTTCATGCCTTTTCCTTAGTAGCAATTTAGCTTTGTAACATGCATTGTGCGCGTAAAATACGGAGGATAGGGCATATTTACCGTAAAAGAGGCACTTTTTTTCTTCTTTAGGTCTTTGGCGACTTCAAATGAGTATTCGACGGTGTTTGGATGAGTGTCTTTTTTCTCGTTTAATAGCCATGAAAATAGCGACATCCCGCTTGGTTTAAAGAGCGCTTCTCCGCTTAAGTTGTCTTTGCTTAGTGGCTGGTTGATAAGTTTGATCTTAAGAACACATTTGCTTATCGTAAATTTGCCGATATTTCTTACTTGTCCTTTAAAAACTATGCTTTCGTTTCTTAAAATTCTCTCATTTGTTACATTTTCAAGTATGCCTATTTTGGTATATTTATCCAAAACCAACATCAAAAACACGCTAAGGCTGACAGAAACTAGTATGTTTGTAAAGCATAGTGATAAAAAGAGTTTTCGTTCCGTTTTTAAAGAGAGTATAAAAAATAAAACACAAAGTAGCAAGATGATACATAAAACTATGATGTGAACGATAGTAAAGTAAGAGGCACTCATTAAAAACACTCCGCTTTTTTAGATATTTTATATTCGATAAATGAAAAATCATTGATCGTTTGTTGTATTTGTTTTGTTTCTTTTGGAACAAAAGGCTCTTTTAAAATGATAGTTTTTGTAAAAAAGGGATTGAGTGAATTTAAAAACTCTCTCGCTTCTTGTTTGGAACGCATATAAAAACCAATGTCTATCTTGCAAATTTTAAAGCTTTTATTGGACTCATTTGTTATGTTAAAGTCAGCGATTAGCGTATTTGAGTATGTTAGTTGTTTTGTCGCAACATCACTTATGACGGTTGGTCTTAGGTATGTTTTTAAACCTTGGTGAACATAAAAATTCGCCACAAAAAAGCCAATTAAACCTAGCAAGATGATTAAAAAACCTATCTGCCACCATGATTTTAAAGCAAAAAATATTCCAATAAATAAAATAAAAAGAAAAGCTATAAAAACCCAACCGTATGATAAATAATCCACCGCTTGGGAATTTGCGAGTATAAAAAGTATATCGTGCTTTAAGTTATTTATCATTACGCGAGTTTTTCTCGTCTATGCCGCTCATGCCAAAGCGACGCGCGAGTTCGGTTTTGATACGATCGGGGTGTATGTTGTGTATGCTAAGCGCAACCATGGTATGAAAGTAAAGGTCTGCAGCCTCATAAACCATGTCGTTTTTGTTTTTCTCGCTAGAATTTGCCGTTGTATCTTTGCAAGCCATAACAAATTCAGTTGCCTCTTCGCCTATTTTTTTTAATATGGAATTTTCACCTTTATGAAACAAGCTCGCGACATAGGATTTTTGTGGATCGGCGTTTAACTTTCTGTCTAGTATAATGTGATAAAGTTCGTCAGCTAGGTTGTAGGTTGGCTTATTAACTACATTTTCAGGCTTATTCGATGAGGTTAAATTTGTTAAATTTATCTCGTTAAAAAAGCACGACTTTTGCCCTGTATGACATGCTATGCCACCATTTTGCACGACTTTTAAAAGCAATGTGTCGTTATCGCAGTCAAGATGAGCGGAGATGATTTTTTGGGTATTTCCGCTCTCTTCACCTTTTTTCCAGATGCGATTTTTAGTGCGTGAGAAGTAGTGAGCAAAGCCACTTTTTAGACTTAAATTTAATGCCTCTTCATTCATGTAAGCGAGCATCAAGACATCGTTGCTGCCTTGCTCTTGGACGATAGTCGGGAGGAGGTTGTCTACTTTTTGCCAGTCTATGTTTAAATTCTCAAGCACTTTTTATCCTTATCTTGTTGTCTCAACCGCGCTTTGTCTTGCTTTGTCTTTTGTGTCAACCCAGATATTTGGCACGGCTCCGCCAGGAGTTAGGAAAATTTTAGCGTCTTTGTTTTCGCGAAGAGCTTCATTAAATTTACCCTGAGTTTCAATCTGTTTTAAATTTAGTAAGTTACCATCAAGACTTTTTGCCACCTCTTTGTTTGCATAAGCTTGTGCGTCGGCTTCGATCTTAACGGCATCGGCTTTACCTTGAGCTTCTATGATAGCAGCTTTTGCCGTACCTTCTGCGAGTGCGGCTTTTTTAAGGGCCTCTTGGTTTGCACGCTCTACTTCGTATTTAGTTCTCTCGGCTTCTTGCTTTGCGATCTGAACGCGCTCTATTTGCTCTTTTACTTTTTCAGGCAAGATGATCTCGCGAAGCTGCACTGTTAAAAGCTCTACAGGTCTATTTGGCTGAGCGTCAATATCCTTTCTTATACCTTGATCTATCTGTGTAGCTATCTCGTTTCTGCGTGTTGGAAGCTCTTCTGCGGTGTATTTACCGGCGATACTTCTAACCACGTCGCGAACAACCGGGTCTACGATCTTGTTTTCCCAGCTAAGACCCCAAGCGGCAATAGTTTGAGGTGCATTTTCAGGATTTAGACGGTATTGAACAGTTATATCTATGCTAACCGGTAAGTTTCTTGCATCAAGAACAGAGATAGAATTTTTACGAATTATACCCGTTGTGCCGCCACTTATCAGTCTTGCGTTTTCTCCCATATCTTCACCTGAAGTATAGTTGATAAGCCTAACTCTCGTATCTACGACTATGACCTTTTGGATAAAAGGCATGAAGAAGTGAAAGCCCGGCTGCATAGGGTTTGATTCGTATTTACCGGCGGTTGATTTGATACCTACTTCGCCTGAGTTGATGATAACAAAAGGCTGTGTAATGGCGATCACCGCTATGATAGCTATGATAACATAAGCTAGAGTGCCTATTTTACCCATTCCATCTGGCATTTTTGGTTTTTTGAAATTTATCCTAGGCGGCTCATTGCCGCCATTATCGCCCGAGCTGTTGTTGTTTTTTTTATTAAAATAGTCGTTCAAGTTTGCTGGCATTATGTCCCTTTAATTTTTAAATATATGTCAAAAATGAAGCGTATTTTTCATTTTTTCCGTAAACTACATCAAAATACGCATCTTGTAGTCTTTTTGTTACTTCTCCGCGCTCGCCACTTCCGATGATTCTGTTATCGATATTGCTTATCGGAGTTACTTCAGCCGCAGTTCCTGTAAAAAACGCCTCATCGGCTGTATAAACTTGATCTCTTGTTAAGCGCTCTCTACGAACTTTTATACCAAGATCACAAGCTAGTTTTATAACCGTATCTTGAGTTATGCTAAGCAGTGCATTATCGCTTGGAGGAGTTACTAACTCGCCGTTTTCAACGATAAAAAAGCATTCGCCAGGACCTTCGGCTACAAAGCCTTCTTCATCTAAAAGTAGTGCTTCGTCATATCCTGCGTCTTTTGCTTCATAGTTTGCCATTTGTGATGTTAGATAGTTTGAGCTTGACTTAGCCTTTGTCATTTGACTGTTAGGAGCGTATTTTGCAAAGCTTGAGATTTTAACTCTAATACCCTTTTTTAAGCCCTCTTCACCAAGATATGCACCCCATTCCCATGCAGCTATCGCGGTGTTTACAGGGGCTTTTGTATGGGCTAATCCCATTATGCCGTATCCAAGATAGATAAGTGGGCGAAGATAAACATTGCCTTTAAATTTATTAGCTCTTAAAAGCTCGATTTGCGCATTTTCAAGCTCTTCAAGAGTGTATTTGCAATTTAATACTGTCATTTTTGCTGATTTTAATAAACGTTTAGTATGATCTCTTAATCTAAAAATCGCCAAACCTTTGTCTGTTTGATAAGCTCTTGTGCCCTCAAATACAGCATTTGCATAGTGTAGCGAGTGGGTTAAAACGTGAACTTTGGCATCTTCCCATTTGATTAATTTTCCATCCATCCAGATAAATTCTGCAGCATCCATTGATTTTGCCTTTCTTTGTGTAAATTTAGTGAGATTTTATCACAAAAAACGTTTAAATTTTATAAACTTTGTGCTGGATTAAAGAATTTCGGGGCTTTTAAGCCCCTTGTGTTACTTAACGTAGATTATATACTTTTCATATCCTAGCTCTTTCATCTTTTCAAGCGGGATAAATTTTAAACTAGCTCCATTTATGCAGTATCTAAGACCTCCAAGTTCAGGCAAGCCGTCGTTAAAAACATGTCCTAAATGGCTATTTGCTACGCTTGATAGCACTTCGATCCTTTGCATGCCGTGGCTTTCGTCTTGCTCGTAGCTTAACGCATCGGTTGTTATGGGTTTTGAAAAGCTTGGCCAGCCACATCCAGCGTCAAATTTATCCGAGCTTGAAAATAGCGGTTTACCGCTTACTATATCGACATAAATTCCTTTTTCGTAGAATTTATCGTACTCACTACTAAATGGTCTCTCTGTTGCCTTTTCCTGAGTTACGGCGTATTGATGTGGGCTAAGTTTTTGCTTTAACTCCTCACGGCTAGGCATGACAAAATCATCTTCGCCATAAAGCGGTTTTTTCGCTAAATTTAGGTCAATATGGCAGTATCCGTTTGGATTTTTGTCAAGATAGTCTTGATGATACTCTTCGGCTTTTATGTAGTTTTTAAGTGGCAGAATTTCAACTGCGATCTTTTGTGTTGCTTTTTCTTGCTCCATGGCGATAAATTTATCCAAAAGAGCCTTTTGGATATCATTTGTGTAATAAATCCCGCTTCTATACTGTCTTCCAACATCGTTGCCTTGTTTGTTAATAGAAAACGGGTCGATGATACGGAAAAAATGAGCTAAAATTTCAGCCAAATTTATGCGATTTTCATCAAATTTTATAAGTATAGTCTCGGCGTGATCGGTTTGTTTTAGTTTGTCATAGCTTGTGTTTTCCGAGTTGCCGTTTGCATAACCTACACTTGTTTCAACCACTCCTTTAAGTTGTTTAAAATACCCCTCAACTCCCCAAAAACAACCTCCTGCAAGATAAATTTCACTCATTTTCGCCTCTCCTTTTATCTGTGCATTTAAAAGCGTGCACAAGAACAAAATAATCGTTAAAATTTTAGCCATTATTTAACTAGATCCGCTAGGACTTTTGCCGCATGGTCTTTGGCTTTAACGCTTTTGTATACTTTTGAAATTTTACCTTCTTTATCGATAACAAAAGTTGTTCTAACTATGCCAAGATACTCTTTGCCGTAGTTTTTACGCACCTGCCATACTCCATACTCTTTTGAGACTTGTTTTTGAGGATCACTTAGCAAGATGTGCTTTAAGTTTTGTTTAGATATAAATCCAACATGGCTTTTTACGCTATCCGGGCTTATACCAACTATTACCGTATCGTTTGAGATAAAGTCGTCAAAAAGTGCGCTAAATTCGCAAGCTTCGGTGGTGCAGCCAGGAGTGTTGTCCTTTGGATAAAAGTAAAGCACGACATTTTTACTGATAAAATCTTTTAAATTTACGCTAACTCCATCGGCGTTTTCAAGCGTGAAATTTGGCGCTTCATCGCCTTTTTGCAGTGTTACTTTGCGCTCTATGTCTTCTTTGCTAAATTCGCTCATTTGCTCTCCTTTTTTATCTCTTCTATGCTTTTGCCGCCGACTCCTACGCTGTCTTGATCGTAAGTTTCTATAAATACCATAACGCGTTCTTTTTGTTTGCCTAGAATTCTAACCATCATCTCGGTTGTTTCTTTTATGATCTGCTCTTTTTGCTCTTTTGTCGGCTCGGGAGCCGCTGTTTTTATGTTAATAAATGGCATTTTTTCTCCTTTTAAGTTTTATGTATTCTAGCTAAAAATTTAAAATGTTTCGTTTATAAAACTTAATAAAATTACAAATTTAAATTTGCATGGTGCAGTTATTTTGCGAGCGATAGATAAATACTGATTATTTAAATTTTAAAACAGCGAAGTTATTATTTGAAATTTTTTATCTCGTAAAATCCAACCATAGCATTCATGATGGCAAGTCTTTTTGTTTTTAAAAGTATGTTTGCGTCGATATCTGCTTCTTGTAAATACCCACCATCAAGCAGTTTTTGTGTTAATCAGCCTAGGTTGTTAGCAAAAATAGCGATATTTGCGATACTAGTATCTAAAATCTGATCGTTTTTTATCATAATGATCTTATCTTTTTTACCTTTTGCTTTGTTGATATTTAAGTGATCAAGATACTTTTTCGCGTATGAAAAGTTGATATTTGTAAGGTAGAATTTCTCAAATTCTCGCACTTTATAAGGAAAATACTCAACGCTTACAAGCTCGCTAAGTTCATCATAAACTACTTTTGCCATAACCAATCCATCAAGACCGCAAGATCGCACGCCGTTTTATCTTTTATCTTTATCGTTTCAAAAAGGAAAGTAGACTTTTTGATAAGCTCATCATACTCCTTTCTTGCATCGCTTTGTAGTGTTATGCCTCCACCGCTTATAAACTCCATGTCGTTGCCGTTTTGACGCACATATCGTATCAAAGTAAAGCTTTGTGTGTATTTTTTATCTGAGTGTATAAAATGTCCGTATAAAAACCCTGGGTGATATCTCACACTCGTTGATAATCTCACAAGAGCGAATTTTAGCCACACCGCTTATCGAACCAGCCGTAAAATTTTTACACTTTTATGCCGCCAGCAACAGCCAAAAGGTTGTTGCGCATGAGATCTGTGATCATCATTTGTTCGCTAAGCTCTTTTTTGTCGTTAAGTAAATTTATTTTTAGCGTCCTTTTGTGTGGCATTTGTCGTGCCTTTTATTTATACGCACAAAAGGCTCCGGGCCAAAGCAGATAAATTCGTCTTTTTGTATAAAACCAGCTTTGCATCCGCGTGGTTATAAATTTCTTCCAAGCTAAGCTCTGTTTTTATAGGTGTTGTAAAGCATAAATTTAACAAATAACTATGTCCGTTGTGCTGGTGGTTTTGGACTTTATTAAAGGCTTGCTTGTATGTCTTAAAATTTATAGGAAATTTTTGCAAGGTATAGGTTTTTGGTTTTAGGGTAGCGTCAAATTTAAAACTAATTCCAAACTCGGTAGCGCGCTTTGGTTTGCGCACTATATTTTTACTTGCATCACAGTTTATAAGTGCTATAAACGGACGGTCTTTAAATGAATTTGTATTTTTACTAAAATTTCGGCGTATTTTGGTATTTTAACGCTTTATTTATCTTTGAAATTTTAAAATAACGCAAAAAGGATGGAAAATGGACTATAACATAGAAAATAAAGGCATAGTTTGCTTCTTTCAAGATCTTATGAAAAAGCGAACATTTTTCTTGGCACTATCATTTGTCGCGATAGCTTTTGCCTGGATCTTTCAAGTAGCTATCATACCCCTTGGTGTCGTAGCGGTAGCGCTTTTGGCTATTTGCATAAAACCTACAAATTTTATACTAAGACTTGTTGGTTTTTTGGTTGCTCTTGGAGCGCTTTTTATCTCGCTTCATAAGATGAATTTAGCACAAAGCGGTGGCTTTTATCCGGGGTTGATTTTTGCGTTTGTCTTATTATATCTACTTCTTAGCTGGTTTGTTTATAATGCAAGAAGTAGCGAAATAAACGATCTTTAATACAAATTTATATCATCTACCGTAACTAAAATTTAGAGTAAAATGCTTGTTTTATTCTAAATTTTAAACCATCTCGATGATCATTGCAGTAACTTTACTTAAAAATATCTAAAAATAAAAATTAAATTTTAACAATATAAAAAATTTAAGCATCTCTAATAGTAACAGGTGTATAATCAAAAAATATACAAATTTTCGTAAATAAAGGAGAAGTAATGCAAAGACGAGAATTTTTAAGCGGTATGGCTGCCGCAACGGCTGTTGGAACAACCAGCTCAAGTGCAATAGACATCATAAGTAATTCTCTTATGAACGACGAGAGTGCAAGGATGACCGCGTCTCACTTTGGACCGTTAAGAGCTTTTTGTGGAGCTGACTTATTTGTCGGCTCCATGACGCCTGTTTTAGATAAGGTAGGCGGCAAGGTTATAGCAGAGTTGCATGCTGGAGCGAAATTAAAGCAAATTTCACAAAACGGCGAATATGTGGAGGTTGAGTATGTCGGTTTTATCCCTGGTGAAAGCCCTATCGCATACGCTAGAGTAGGGGTTTTGGAGCAGGATATCAATGTAGGTGACATGAAAACTTTTAAAGTCATAAAAACACACAAGGACCCTTATGGCAACGAATGGGATGAAGTAAGTGTTAAAGGCTTTGTGAAAAAAGATACTTTAGTTGCCGACATAGATGTTGTTCACAAGGCAGGACAGGCACTTTTTGAAGAAAGATGCGGCAGCTGTCACGCACTCCATGCTTATGATGAATTTGGCGCAAATGTATGGCCAAGCGTGATCGAAACCATGATAAGCAACTCCGCACTAACCCCACAAGAAGTAGAGACGCTAAATCGCTTTTTGCAAAGCAAAGCTCCGATAGAGTAGTCGTCAAATTTAAGTGCGTTTTGTTATATGCAAGGCGCACTTCCTTTCGTTAAGACAAAATAGTATAAAATTTCATAATGTAATTAAATTGTTATGGTTAAATTTGATAAATTTTAACCAAAAGATAAAAGGAAAAATTTGCTGGTTCATATTTGTTGCTCTGTTGATAGTCATTATTTTTTACGTCGTTTGCGAGCTGATTTCTCAAATGAGCGCCTAATAGGCTACTTTTACGACCCAAACATCCATCCGTATAGTGAGTATGTGATGCGTTTTTTGGATGTAAAACGCTCGTGCGATCAGATGGGTATAGAGCTTATCATGGGCGAATACGACTACGAGGCATGGCTTAGTGGTACAAAAGGGCTTGAAAATGAGCCTGAAAAGGGCAAGCGCTGCGTTTATTGTTTTGAATTTCGTGTTGGAAATTCGGCTAAAAAAGCTGTTGAACTTGGCGAAAAGTCGATCACGACCACACTTTTGATGAGCCCTAAAAAGGACTTTATACAGCTTGAAAATGCCCTAAATAATGCTGTCAGAGGATATGATCTAACGGCGGTTGCGATTGATTATAGAAAAAATGGTGGAACAAACGAGCAGTTTGAGCTAGCCAAAAAAGATAAGCTTTATCATCAAAACTACTGTGGCTGTGTATTTGGACTATCAAAGCAAAGAGAGGCTCAAAAACTGCCGGTGTCAGAGCTTATGAGTGAAATTAACGGACGAATTTTGCCAGGAAGCATAGGGGAGCGTTTGAAGCTTTACGAAAGGGTAAGAGAGTGTGAGAGTAGCGGTGTGAAATTTCATCTTTCGCGCAAATATTTTTTAAACTACCGCTTGCTTCGCGCTTATGTAAAATTTAACAACTCCATCTTGCCAAGCTTCTTTTTTTTATACTCAAATTTTAAAAGAGAAAATGTAAAATTTAGCCTAAATGAAACGGCTGAAATTTGCGATGAATTACGAGATGGCGTTACGCTTTTAAGTCTTAAACGATTTAATAAACTAAGCAAAAAAAATTATAAAAACGTAATCGAAATTTGTAAACATCCACTAGATATCAATGACGAGTTAAGTTTGCGCCGTGAAATTTGCGGTGACTTTAGTCAAAATCCGATCATTATCTTAGATGAAATTCACGCAGGAAGGTATGAAATTTATGCTAAAAACGTTACTTATAACGACAGCCGTGAAATTTTATCGCTTGAATAAAAACAAAGATCTGTCGTAAAATTTACCTAAAAGAAATTTTATAAATTTTTAAATTTCTTGGCAATAAACTTGGTATTAGTAAAAATTTGCTAAAATCTATGAAAAATTTTTACTTAAAAGGTCTTTTGGTGATAGATGTAGTTCAAATTCAAAAAATTCTTCCGCATAGATTTCCGTTTTTGCTTATCGATAGAGTTACTGCGATAGAGCCTGCTAAAAATATCATTGCCTATAAAAACGTAACGATAGGTGAGCCGATATTTCAAGGACACTTTCCGGGTCATCCGATATACCCTGGCGTTATGATAATCGAAGGCATGGCGCAAGCCGGCGGCGTGTTGGCGTTTAAAAGCATGAGCGACGAACATCAAGCCGGTATCGAAAATAAAGTTGTTTATTTCATGAGTATAGACGGTGCTAAATTTCGCCATCCCGTAAAACCGGGAGATCGTTTGGAATACCGCCTAAATGTTTTAAAACATAAAGGAAATATCTGGGTGCTTGAAGGCAAGGCGTATGTTGATGACGTGCTTTGTGCAGAGGCTGAATTAAAGGCGATGATAGTCGATAAGTAATTTAAAGGCAAAAAGTATCATGAAAAAAATTCATCAAACAGCAGTGGTTGAAGATGGCGCGATAATAGGCGAAGACGTAAATATCGAAGCCTATGCTTATGTTAGCTCAAAAGCTGTTTTGGGAGACGGTGTTACCATAAAACAAGGTGCAAGGATAATCGGCAACACAAAAATAGCCGATGGCGGACGTGTTTTTAGTTACGCTATCGTAGGAGATATCCCGCAAGATATTAGCTATCATGATGAGGAAAATACCGGCGTGATAATTGGCAAAAATGCTACGATACGCGAATTTTGCACGATAAATTCAGGAACTCACAAAGGCGATGGCATAACTCGTATCGGTGATGACGCTTTTATAATGGCGTATTGTCATATCGCGCACGACTGCGTGATAGGCAATAACGTTATCCTGGCAAATAACGCAACACTGGCGGGACATGTGGAAATGGGTGATTATGCTGTTGTAGGCGGGCTAACGCCTGTTCATCAATTTGTCAAAATAGGCGAAAGTTGCATGATAGCAGGAGCTAGTGCTTTATCTCAAGATGTGGTTCCGTTTTGTTTGGCCGAAGGAAACCGTGCTTATATTAGAAGTTTAAATTTAGTCGGAATTCGCAGACGTTTTGCAAAAGAGCAGGTTGAAGGGCTTGTAAAGGCTTATAAATTTTTATTTAACCAAGGTGTAAGTATAAAAGACCAAGCAAATGAGCTTATCGTAAAAACAAGTGACGAAAATGTCAAAAAAATGTGTAACTTTATAATAAATACGGCAAGAGGAATTCCGCTTGCAAAAGGAAGAGATTGATGGCGAGAAAGTGTAATTTTTGTGGCGAAAATGAGTCAAACGAACGTCGTTTACTAACTGATATTGCCGGCAATGCGTTTATATGCGAGTATTGTATAAGCGCTGCTTATAATATGATATACGGCGATACCAGTATCGACACAAAAGAAGAAAGTGAAGAAATTCAGTATCAAAATTTAACTCCAAAAGAACTAAAATCAGTCCTTGATAGTTATGTCGTAGGTCAAGATAGGGCTAAAAAGGTTTTTAGCGTTGGTGTTTATAATCACTATAAAAGAATTTTTAAACAAGGCGAGATAGAAGACGACACTGAAATTTCAAAGTCAAATATCTTACTTGTAGGACCAACAGGAAGTGGCAAAACTTTGATGGCGCAGACTTTAGCGAAATTTCTTGATGTTCCTATCGCGATATGTGACGCAACAAGCCTTACTGAGGCTGGATACGTTGGCGAAGATGTCGAAAATATCCTTACTCGTCTTCTTCAAGCCGCAAACGGCGATGTTAAAAAAGCTGAAAAGGGTATAGTTTTTGTCGATGAGATAGACAAGATCGCCAGGATGAGCGAAAACCGAAGTATAACACGTGATGTTTCAGGCGAGGGTGTGCAGCAAGCTCTTCTTAAGATCATTGAGGGAAGTGTTGTAAATATCCCACCAAAAGGTGGTAGAAAACATCCTAACCAAGACTTTATACAAATCGACACTACAAATATTTTATTTGTTTGTGGCGGTGCATTTGACGGACTTTTGGATATCATCGAAAGACGCGTTGGTAAAAATGTCTTAGGTTTTAACCAAGAAAAACGAACAAAAAGTGAAAAAGAGGATCTTTTAGGACTTCTTGAGCCTGATGATTTGGTGCATTTTGGACTTATCCCTGAGCTTATCGGACGTTTGCACGTGGTAGCTACATTAAATGAGATTACAAAAGAAGATATGGTTAAAATTTTAACCGAGCCTAAAAATTCGATACTAAAACAGTATCAAAAACTGTTTGCTATCGATGGTGTTGCTTTGAAATTTGACGATGATGCCTTGTCTGAAATCGCCTCTTTGGCGATCGAGAGAAAAACCGGCGCGCGCGGACTTAGAAGTATAATGGAAGAGATAATGACGGATGTTATGTATGATCTGCCTGAATTAAGAGATTATGAGGTGGTCATATCAAAAGAAGTTGTAAAAGATGGTGTAAAGCCGATTTTTATAAAACAAAATAAAAAAAGCGCGTAAAGGAAGTAAATGTTTTTAGATCAACTGATAGGGTTTTTTTCAAGCGATATGGGTATCGACCTTGGTACGGCAAACACCCTTGTGCTTGTTAAAGATAAAGGGATTATTATAAATGAACCTTCAGTAGTTGCGGTTCGTCGTGAAAAATACGGGAAACAAAAAATTCTAGCCGTAGGACATGCGGCAAAAGAGATGGTTGGTAAAACTCCTGGTGATATAGAGGCGATTCGTCCGATGAGAGACGGTGTTATCGCTGACTTTGATATGACTGAGAAAATGATACGCTACTTTATAGAAAAGACGCATAAAAGAAAGAGCTTTATCCGCCCTCGCATAATCATCTCCGTGCCTTACGGTCTTACTCAAGTAGAAAGAAAGGCTGTCAGAGAGAGTGCGCTAAGTGCCGGTGCTAGAGAGGTATTTTTGATAGAAGAACCTATGGCTGCAGCCATAGGAGCAAATTTACCGGTTCGTGAGCCGCAAGGAAGCCTTATAGTAGATATCGGTGGTGGAACAACCGAGATAGGCGTAGTATCTCTTGGAGGACTAGTTATAAGTAAGTCTATCCGCACTGCAGGAGATAAGATAGATACAAGTATAGTAAACTATATAAAAGAAAAATACAACTTGCTTATTGGAGAAAGAACGGGTGAAGAGATCAAAATCGGTGTCGGCTCTGCCATTCAGCTAGATAAGGAACTAACGGTAGTAGTAAAAGGTCGCGACCAGGTTAGCGGACTTTTAAGCCGCGTAGAGCTAACTAGCGAAGATGTAAGAGAGGCTATGAGAGAGCCTCTTAAAGAGATAGCCGATGCGTTAAAAACCGTTCTTGAGATGATGCCGCCTGATCTTGCGGGTGATATCGTTGAAACAGGTATAGTCTTGACCGGAGGTGGTGCGCTTATACGCGGACTTGACAAATATCTTTCTGATATCGTTAAACTTCCTGTTTTTGTTGCAGATGAGCCGTTGCTTGCGGTTGCGCACGGAACCGGAAAAGCACTAGAAGAGATAAGTTTGCTTCAGCAGCTAATAAATGAAGACTAAGATTACTCTTTTTGCTTTAATCGCACTACTTATTGTATTTTCCGTTTATAAAGGCGGAATTTTTACAAATTTGTCGGTTAAAGCGAGTAATTATGTTATAAATTTTTATGATGATATCGCAAAAAATTTAAAAGATAAGATAAATGAACATTTTAGGCAAGTTGCCGAGATTAAAAGCCTAAGAGAGCAAAATGCCGAGCTTGAAAGATCGGCAATGCTTCTTAGTACCTTCGCAAACGAGCTAAATGAAATTTTAAAAGATAAAAACGCAACCGCTTACGCCCCTAAAGTTCGTCTTGTAAAGGGGTTAAGTTATGCTAATATCGGGGATTATAATAAAATTTGGATAACCGAATTTGAAGGATATGATCCAAATAAAATTTACGGTCTTATATACCAAGGAAAAAGTGCGGGTGTTGTGATACAAAAGGACGGCAAACCGCTTGCCCTGCTTCAAAACGACCCAAAGAGTCTATTTTCCGTTTATATAGGTAATGACAAAATTCCAGGTATCGCGCACGGTAATAAAAATGGAATTTTGATCAAATTTATACCTCAATGGCTAAGACCAAAGATCGGCGATGAGGTCTTTACTAGCGGTCTTGACGGAGCATTTTTTAGCGGAGTGCCTGTCGGAAAAGTGTCTGAAATTTTTGATGAGAGTTTATACCAAAGCGTTTTAGTCGAGCCTTATGCTCAGATTAATATACCAAGTTATTTATATGTTGTTACAAAGGAAAGATAATGCCAAGAAGAGATGATGTTAAAACGATTTTGCTTATAGGTTCGGGTCCGATCGTTATCGGTCAGGCTTGCGAGTTTGACTACAGCGGCACACAGGCTGCTAAAACGCTTAAAGAGCTTGGATATCGCGTTGTATTAATAAACTCAAATCCGGCTACGATCATGACTGATCCTGATTTTGCCGATGCGACTTATGTTGAACCTATAACAAAAGAGAGTATAAAACGCATCATAGACAGAGAAAATGTCGATGCTATCTTGCCTACGATGGGTGGGCAAGTTGCTCTTAATGTTGCCATGGAGCTTTATGAGGCAAATATGCTAGGAGATGTCAAATTTCTTGGCGCAAACCCTGAGGCTATAAAAAAGGGCGAAGATAGACAAATTTTTAAAGAAGCTATGAAAAAGATCGGCATGGATCTTCCTAAAAGCCACTATGCTCACAGTTTTCAAGAGGCATTAGACGCGGCAAACGATATTGGCTTTCCTATCATTATAAGGGCGTCGTTTACTCTTGGTGGAGCAGGAAGCGGCGTAGCGTATAATATAGACGAATTTAAAGAGCTTGCTCAACTTGGACTTGAGGCCTCTCCTATACATGAAATTCTTATTGAGGAGAGTTTGCTTGGTTGGAAAGAGTATGAGATGGAAGTTATAAGAGATAGAAACGACAACTGTATCATAGTTTGTTCTATCGAAAACTTCGATCCTATGGGTGTTCATACCGGAGATAGTATCACGGTAGCTCCTGCGCTTACGCTAACAGATAAAGAGTATCAAGTTATGCGCGATGCCTCTTTTGCTATACTTCGCGAGATAGGTGTTGATACGGGTGGCTCAAATGTCCAGTTTGCTATACATCCAAAAACAGGTCGAATGATCGTTATAGAGATGAACCCACGCGTTTCACGTTCTTCTGCTCTTGCTAGTAAGGCTACGGGCTATCCTATAGCAAAAGTTGCTACTCTTTTGGCGGTTGGATTTAGCCTTGATGAGATAAAAAATGACATTACAGGAACTCCTGCTAGCTTTGAACCTGTGATCGATTATATCGTTACTAAAATTCCTCGCTTTACATTTGAAAAATTTCCAGGCTCTAACCCTTATCTTGGCACGGCAATGAAGTCTGTTGGCGAAGTTATGGCAATAGGCAGGACATTTAAGGAGAGTATCCAAAAGGCGCTTTGTTCTATGGAGCGTGATTTGAGCGGATTTAACTCTTTAAATTTAGATAAAAATGCACTCATATACGGTCTTAGAAATGCAAATGAAAATAGAATTTTAATGATAGCCGAAGCTTACAGACAAGGCTTTAGCTTAGAAGAAATTCATGAATTTAGCAAGATCGATCCTTGGTTTTTGGATCAAATTCATCAAATAGTAAAATTTGAAGACAAGATCGATATGGATATATTAAATGACGCAAATTTGCTTAGAGAAGCCAAAACTATGGGTTTTTCGGATAAGATGATAGCGCATTTGATAAATGAAAAAGACAACCTTGAACTTAGTCAAAATGATATTTATTTCGCTCGCGAAAAGCTTGGTATAAGCCTTGAATACAACGAAGTCGATACTTGTGCGGGAGAATTTAAAGCCCTAACGCCTTATCTTTACTCTACTACAAATATCACCCAGAGCAAGCAGGCTAAAGCTGCTACTAGCGATAAAAAAGTCATGATAATAGGCGGTGGCCCAAACCGCGTCGGACAAGGCATAGAGTTTGACTATTGTTGTGTGCACGCAAGTTATGCATTGCGTGATCTTGGTATAAAAACGATAATGTATAACTGCAACCCAGAAACCGTCTCAACCGACTATGATACAAGCGATATACTTTATTTTGAGCCGATTGATTTTGAGCATGTAAGAAGTGTTATAGAGTGCGAAAAGCCTGACGGTGTTATAGTTCATTTTGGAGGACAAACTCCTCTTAAATTTGCTAAACGCTTGACTATAACCGGAGCAAAGATAATAGGCACAAGCGCAAGAACCATAGATGTTGCCGAAGACAGAAAGAAATTTAGCGAATTTATCGATAAGATAGGTGTTAAACAGCCTAAAAACGATACCGCTACAAGTGAAAAAGAGGCTATCGAAAAGGCAGCTGCGATAGGGTATCCCGTGCTTGTTCGTCCAAGCTATGTATTAGGCGGTAGAGCGATGAGAAGAGTTCATAGTGAGGCGGAGCTAAAAGAGTATATGAATGAGGCAGTTCAGGTTAGCAACAACTCTCCCGTGTTGCTTGATAAATTTTTACAAGATGCAACAGAGCTTGATGTAGACGCGATAAGTGACGGTAAAGATGTCTATATTGGTGCGATAATGGAGCACATAGAGGAGGCAGGCATCCACTCCGGAGATAGCGCTTGTATCTTGCCTGCGATGAGTTTAAGTAAGGAGATGATAGATAAAGTCCGTGCTCAAACTCGTGATATAGCTTTAAATTTAGGCGTTATCGGACTTATGAATATCCAGTTTGCGATCTATGAAAATGAGCTTTATATGATCGAGGTAAACCCAAGAGCAAGTAGAACCGTGCCTTTTGTAAGCAAGGCTACGGGCATACCGATGGCAAAGGTTGCAACCAGGGTTATGTGGCAGGGAAATTTACGTGAAGCACTTAAATTCTACGACAGTTACGGTGTTTTAACACAAGAAGACGGAATTTTATTACCAAATATCAAAAATCATGTTTGCGTTAAAGAGGCGGTATTTCCGTTTAATAAGCTAACGGGTGCTGACTTAATTCTTGGGCCTGAGATGAAATCAACAGGCGAAGTAATGGGTATAAGTCCTGATTTTGCTAGAAGTTTTGTTAAGAGCCAGATAGCTGCTAGTAACTGCTTGCCTACAAGCGGAACTGTATTTTTGACCTTAGCCGATGCCGATAAACCTTATGCGAGCGAGTTAGCAAGAGATCTTATTAAGCTTGGATTTAACATAACGGCAACCGGCGGAACTTATAAAATTTTAAATGAAAACGGCATAAAAGCGGAATTTGTATATAAGATCAGCGAAAGTCGTCCAAATATCGAAGATAAGCTTAAAAACGGCGATATCGCACTTGTGATAAACACAAGCGATAGCAAATCAAATGCCGATGACGGTAAAAAAATTCGCCAAAATGTTTTGAGATTTAAGATACCGTATTTTACCACGATGCGTGCGGCACTTGCGGCCGCTAAGTCGATCAAAAGCGTTCAAGACGGCTCGGCTTACGAAGTAAGATCACTTCAAGAATATCTTAAAAATTAATCAAATTTAAAGGTCTAGGCTATGGCTTAGACCATAAATTTGATCTCATTTTAAGCGTTTATATACATCGAAATTTGGCGTAAAACTGCGCTTTTAAGGGTTTTTTATGGATGCTTTTATATCCGGATTTCTTACTAGTTTATCACTTATACTTGCTATCGGAGCGCAAAATGCCTTTGTGCTAAAGCAGGGCATCAAAAAAGAATTTGTATTTTTAATTTGTATTATTTGTGCTATGTCAGACGCTATTTTGATAGTAGCAGGAGTTGGCGGTTTTGGCTATATGACGCAAAAATTTAGCTACTTAGAAAGTGTTGCTAGATATGGTGGTGGGGCATTTTTGTTTGTTTACGGGATAAAAAGCTTTTATAGTGCATATAAGATGACGCACGCCCTAAAGCCACAAAGTTTTGCTACTGCGTCACTTGCAAAAACAGCTCTTTTAACACTCGCATTTACTTGGCTAAACCCGCATGTTTATCTTGATACCGTTATGCTCATTGGCTCTGTTTCTACTAAATTTGGCACCAATGCAAACATCTTTGGAGCAGGTGCCGTAAGTGCTTCGTTTGTATTTTTCTTTTCGCTTGGATACGGTGCTAGGCTTTTAGCCCCATTTTTTGAAAAGGCGGTGGCATGGAAAATTTTAGAATTTATAGTAGGCGTGATAATGTTAGCGCTTGCATTCATGCTTGTTTTTAGTGTTTAAATTTAAAATAAAGTCAATATCTTAACCAAACAACGCTTTTGTGTATTTTGCTTTGTTTGAGTAAGTAAATTTATCTTAAAAATCCTATAATGCTATAATGAAATTTAAACAGGTAATTTTTTATTTTTTAGCTATTCTTGCCGTTGGTTATTTTTATTTAGTCTATACAAATTATGATGAAAATAAAAAATATACATACAATGCAGCAGTTACTAGTCAAGTTATGAACCTCCAAATGAAATGAGAATTTAAATCTCATTAAAATGAGAAAAATTTAAAGAATAAATTCTCATTTCAGTGAGATTAAAGAAATCTATAACCACATTTTAACCATCTATTTAATCAGTATAACAT